>NZ_RRYW01000009.1 GCF_014861365.1 Psychrobacter sp. FME6 | reverse complement strand
AGGAGGGTGACAGCCAAAGCAAGATGATATATTTGAGGTTATGAAGACACAAATACAGATCAATTGCCCCGACTGTCACAGTCCCAGTTTTTCGATACACGGCAAAAAAAGCTATGGCAAGCAGAACTACCAGTGCAAGGACTGCAAACGTCAATTTATTGGCGATCATGCCCTAACTTATAACGGCTGTCACTCTAGAATAGAAGATAAAATACGGCTAATGACAGTGAGAGGCTGTGGCGTCAGAGACATTGCTATTATAGCCTCAGTTAGCATTGGTAAAGTGCTTAGCACCATAGGCTCATCTGTTTATAAGATTGCGCCTAAGAAGCGCTATTATGAACGCTTAGAGGTTGATGAGTTTTGGACTTACGTGTATCGCAAGAAGCGTAAAGTCTGGCTCATCTACGCTTATGACCGTGCTACCAATGAGATTGTCGCTTATGTCTGGGGCAAACGTGACTTGAAAACAGCTAAGAAGCTAAGAGCCCGTCTTAAACAACTGAAAGTCAGCTATGGTTCTATTAGCATGGATAACTGGGATAGCTTTATAACCGCATTCAAGCCTGACAAGAAACAAATCGGCAAGCAGCATACGGTAGGCATAGAAGGTAATAACTGTCGCCTTAGACACCGATTGCGACGAGCCGTTCGAAAGACCTGTTGCTTCTCAAAGAAGTTTAATAACCACTTTAAGGTGTTTGATTTGGTATTCTTCTATGTCAATTATGGCTATGTCTGATGCCAGCATACTTTTTAGAACACCACCAATAATTTTAAAAGGAATAAATGATGAAAATTACCGCGACAGAATCCTGTAAAGACCTTATTGAGCTTTTAAAATCTAAACATGGCGAGCTGATGTTTCACCAATCAGGCGGCTGCTGTGATGGTAGCTCTCCGATGTGTTATCCGTTAGGCGAATTTAAAGTTGGCGGTCAAGATGTCCTTGTCGGCGAGCTAGTCGGCTGTCCGTTTTATATGGGCAAAGCGCAACATAAACTCTGGCAACATACTGATTTGACCATTGATGTGGTCAATGGACGCGGTGCCAGTTTTTCGCTAGAGATACCCGAAGGCAAACGCTTTATCGTACGCTCAGATGTTTGCTCGGTATAGACGGGACTAAGCTGAATTCTTCCAATTGTACATACTACAGTTGATTCACTTTAAAACCTATATTAGTACTATTGGAGTAAATTTTACGCAGCCTCTGTCACGCTTGCGAACAGCAAGCAAGAAAAATTTATAACAGTAGTACGTGGCTATTTACTTTATTACAATCGTATCGCTCTTATTTAGAACTGCCTACATAACGAGGCTGAAAAAATTAGCCCCATAATTTCCATTCCCGGTACATCTGCTTTATATTGAACGGACTATATTATTTCAGTGAAATAATAGATACTGTAAGACGTCACTTATTTTGATAAGTCTGTTTTAACATAAATATTTTAATCAGCATGGATGCAACAGGGAATATAAAATGGAATTTGATGGAAATTTTGATTACGTCATCGTTGGTGGTGGTTCAGCAGGATGTGTGCTTGCCAGCCGTCTAACAGAAAACCCAGATATCAGTGTTTGTTTATTAGAATACGGCGGCGAAGGTAAAGACCTTGCGGTTCGCGTACCTGCTGGACTGATTCTTATGGTTCCAGGTAAACCACTGAAATTAAATAATTGGTGCTTTCATACTACTCCACAAACGCACTTAAACAATCGTCGTGGCTTTCAACCACGAGGGCAATGTTTAGGTGGCTCCTCTGCCATCAATGCCATGATTTACACCCGTGGTAGTGCGTTAGATTATGAGCGCTGGGTGGAGCAAGGCTGCGAAGGCTGGGGTTTTGACGATGTGCTTCCCTACTTTATCAAAGCCGAGAACAATGTCCATGGTAGCGATGAACTACATGGCGATAGCGGACCTTCGCATGTCAGTGAATTACTCAGCCCACGCGACATCTCAAAAGCATTTGTCGAAGCGGCCATTGCCAATGGTCTTGACCACAATGAAGACTTTAATGGCGCCAAGCAAGACGGTGCAGGACTGTATCAAGTCACCCACTTTCATGGCGAAAAACAAGGCCAGCGCTGCTCTGCCGCTGCCGCTTACCTACATCCTGTGCAAAGTCGATCAAATCTGACGGTCGTTACCCATGCGCAAGCCAACCGCGTCATCTTTGAAGACAAGCAGGCAACGGGCGTAGCGTATGAAAAAGACGGTGTCGAACATACAGTCATGGCACGTCATGAAGTGATATTATCAGGTGGCACGTTTGGTTCACCCAAAGTTCTGATGCTATCAGGTATCGGCCCTGCTGAGCATTTACAGTCACACGGCATCGATGTATTGGTAGATGCGCCCGAAGTTGGCGGTAATCTACAAGACCATTTGGATGTAGTATTTGATTACGAGGTTAATACTACTGATGTTATTGGTATTGGCATGGCGACCATTTCAACGCTGACCAAGGGTATTCGACAGTGGAGAAAGGACGGTACAGGCCTCTTGTCTTCTAACTATGCTGAAGCAGGCGCATTCTATAGCGTTGGTGACGCTCCAAAAGAATGGCCAAACACTCAATTGCATTTTGTAATATCTCGCGTGATCGAACACGGTCGTGATCTCAGGCGCGGCTTTGCTGTCTCATGTCACAGCTGCTATTTACGTCCTGAAAGTCGCGGTACGGTCAGGCTCGATTCTGCCAACCCCTCAGATACAGTATTGATAGATCCAAACTACCTCTCTGACCCCAAAGATGTAGAGTATATGGTAGCAGGCGCGGAGCGGGCGCGAGCAATCATGCAAGAATCACCAATGGCCAAATATATTACCGAGGACTACCCTGCTCCTTATATCGAAAAAGACGGCATGCTTGGCTATATTCGCAATAAGTCAGATACTATCTACCATCCAATTGGCACTTGCCGCATGGGTTCAGATAGCGATTCAGTGGTCGATTTAGAATTAAAAGTACGTGGGGTAAATGGGCTACGAGTCATTGATGCGTCAGTAATGCCGACATTGATTAGTGCCAATACCAATGCACCAACGATTATGATTGCCGAAAAAATTGCCGACCTTATCAAGGCCAAGCATAGCCACAAAGAGTCAGTGGTCGCTTAAATACAAGAGAGATACAGCGGGACTGGGATGCTTGCGTTTAAAACATAAGTTGTGCAGCCCCTATCGGCATAGGCACAACAAGCCAGAAAAATTCATACCTGTCTCGCGTCACAACATATTTATTTTATTTAGGGCATGTCATTTAATCACGACTTTAATAATACATTGAAATAAGATAGTTGTAGTAAGCTATCTACTTATTATTTATTGCTTAAAAAACGACAAATTCTCATAACCCACTTCAAATAACGATAAAGTGATTATTACCATCTGGATTGTACCTATGAATACACGCACCACTTCTTGGCTCAAAATAACGCTAAGCACCTACCTATTATTATCACTACCAGTAATGAGTCTGGCCGCTAGTACAACGCCACAAAAATGGAAGTTGGACGTACCAAAAACCAACGTGAATTTTGAAGTCAATTATCTAGGTAAAGCCACTACCGATGGTAGGTTTAATAAAGTAAATGGCACTATCCATTATGATGTAAAAAAGCCAGCAAGTACGACCATTAACTTTACCGTTTATACCGATAGTATTGATACAGATCGCAGTCTACGAGACACCTTTTTGCGTCGGAAGGCGCTGCTGAATACTCAGCAATATCCGACGATGACTTTTGTTTCCAAAAAAGTCAGCATGATTAATCCCAAAGAAGCGAATGTAACCGGTGACTTTACCATCTTAGGTCAAACCAAACCCTTAACCGTTAGAGTAAAGCTATCGGATGTCGAAAAGGATCCTGTCACCTCTAAACCTGTTTTGAAGTTCCGCGCTACCGGCATGGTTGATAGATATAATTACGGAGTTACTGCTTTTCCAAAAATCATCAACAATATCATACCTCTTGAGATATCAGGGAAGCTGATTGCTGCTAATTAGTTTTGAATAGCTTAAAAAACCCAATAAAAAAGAGTTGCTAGGAATCTAGCAACTCTTTTTTATTATCTAAACAGCTGGTTTAATTAAACCAAGCTATTCACCGCATCAACCACTGCTTCAGTAGTGATACCAAACTCTTTATACAGCTCATCTGCTGGCGCTGATTCACCATAAGTGCTCATACCGATGACTTTGCCATCAAGACCGACGAACTTAAACCAGTAATCTACATGCGCCGCTTCTACAGCTACGCGGGCGCGGATATTGGCTGGCAATACCGCTTCGCGGTAGCTAGCATCTTGCTCTACAAAGATTTCAGCACATGGCATAGAAACCACACGCACGCCAACGCCATTTTGGCTAAGCGTTTGATACGCTTGCATGGCTAGTCCAACTTCTGAACCAGTGGCGATGATGATTGCTTGTAGCTCGCCTTTTTCTTTTGCAAGTACATAACCGCCTTTGGTGATGTTCGCGACTTGCTCGCTATCACGTGCTTGATGTGGCAAGCTTTGACGGCTAAAGATTAACGCTGATGGATTGTGTTCAGACTTAATCGCTTCAACCCAAGCACTGGCAGATTCAGTCGCATCACAAGGACGCCATGTACGTAGATTCGGCGTAGTACGCAGGCTAGTCAATTGCTCAACTGGCTGATGCGTTGGGCCGTCTTCACCCAGACCGATAGAGTCATGGGTATAAACGTGAATGATACGCTGCTTCATGAGTGCGCCCATACGGACGGCGTTACGCGCATACTCCATAAACATCAGGAACGTTGCCACGTAAGGGATAAAACCGCCATGCAGTGCGATACCATTAGCAATCGCAGTCATACCGAACTCACGCACGCCATAGTAAATGTAGTTGCCGTCAGCATCTTTTTCGATGCCTTTAGCACCTTTAAATAGCGTGAGGTTTGAGCCAGCAAGATCCGCTGAACCACCCATCAATTCAGGCAATAATGGTTGCAAGGTATTAATCGCATTTTGACTGGCTTTACGGCTAGCGACATCGCCGCCTTGATCTTGAGTTTGCTGAATATAGTCTTGGGCTTGCTTGTCAAAGTCCGCGGGTAACTCACCATTTAAACGACGTAATAGCTCGCTTGCCAGTTCTGGATACGCCTTTTTATAAGCGTCAAAATCTGCATCCCAGTTCTTCTGTTGGACGTCGCCTTTGGCTTTAGCACTCCACGCTTCGTAGATTTCTTCATCTAACTCAAACGGTGCATGCTTCCAAGACAACGCTTCACGAGTTAAGGCAATTTCATCATCACCAAGTGGCGCACCATGACTGGCTGCTAGACCTTGCTTGTTCGGGCTACCAGCGCCAATCGTCGTTTTACAAATAATAAGACTTGGCTTAGTGGTTTCTTGAATCGCTTGTTCAGTGGCCTGCGTAATAGCACCGGCATCATGACCATCGACTTTGATGACCTGCCAGCCGTACGCTTCAAAACGCGCTTGCGTATCATCAGTAAACCAGCCGTCGACGTCGCCATCGATTGAGATACCATTGTCATCATAAAAGAACACTAGTTTGCCAAGACCTAGCGTACCTGCTAGCGAGCAAACCTCATGGCTGATACCTTCCATCAAGCAGCCATCACCCAAGAACGCATAAGTATGATGATCAACGACGTTATGACCGTCACGGTTAAACTGCGCTGCCAGCGTTTTTTCTGCAATTGCAAAACCAACGGCGTTGGCAATACCTTGTCCTAGTGGACCAGTGGTGGTTTCAATACCAGGGGTATAGCCAAGCTCAGGATGACCAGGGGTTTTCGAATGTAATTGACGAAAGCCTTTTAGGTCATCGACGCTGACATCATAGCCTGATAAATGAAGTAATGAATAAATCAACATCGAGCCATGACCGTTTGATAGTACAAAGCGGTCGCGGTTATGCCACTGCGGGTCAGCAGGATTGTGCTTTAAAAACTTGCGCCACAACACTTCGGCAATATCCGCCATACCCATCGGTGCGCCTGGATGTCCGGAGTTGGCCTTTTGAACCGCATCAAACGACAGTACACGGATGGCATTGGCTAATTTACGTTCGCTAATTGGAGCTGGCATAGAGTGTCCTAATATTCGAAAGAGAGGTATGGAGCATAAGAGGAGAGTTTACTCAGAGGGTCATCCATCAAAAACGCGCTAGGCATCTTCAATAGATAGGCTATAAAATCAAAATGTAATATTAACATATTTGCTATGAAGCAAGCCAAAAATGCGCTGACAGAAGCGTTTGTATTTAACAATCATTCATATCAGTTTTGTTAAATGATAAACAATCATAGGGGGCTATAAATAAACTGCGAGTCAACCTAGCGACTCGCTGTTCATACGGCTAAATTTCTATTAAACAGTAATTGCCTCAACACCGCCCATAAACGGACGCAGCACTTCTGGAATCGTAATACTGCCATCCGCATTTTGATGGTTTTCCATCACAGCCAATAAAGTACGACCAACGGCTAGACCTGAACCATTTAGCGTATGCGCTAGACTGGTTTGCTTGCCGTCTTTGACGCGTGTGCCCATACGGCGTGCTTGGAAATCGCCACAGTTTGAGCAGCTTGAGATTTCACGATAGGTATCTTGGCTTGGCAACCACACTTCGATATCGTAAGTCTTTTGCGCAGCAAAGCCCATATCGCCAGTGCATAATTTTACCGTACGATACGGCAGATTTAGCTGCTGCAAGACATATTCTGCTTGTCCAGTCATCGCCTCAAGCAAATCATCAGATTGCTCAGCAGTAGCAATATTGACCATCTCAACTTTTTCAAACTGATGCTGACGAATTAGACCGCGGGTATCACGGCCGTGCGAACCCGCCTCACTACGGAAACAGGGTGTATGCGCGGTAAATTTTAACGGTAACTCTTTAATATCTAAACGCTCACCGCGCACCAAATTGGTCATCGGTACTTCGGCGGTTGGAATCAGATAAAAATCAGTGCCTTCATTATTGGTATGATTGGTTAATTTAAACAAATCATCTTCAAACTTCGGCAGCTGACCCGTCCCTTTTAAGCTCTCACTATTAACGATATAAGGGACATAGGTTTCAGTATAGCCGTACTTAATGGTATGAGTATTTAGCATAAACTGAATTAAGGCGCGGTGCATTTGCGCAAGTTGCCCTTTTAACACGTTAAAGCGACTGCCCGTAAGCTTGGCGGCGGCTTCAAAGTCGAGCATACCCAGCGTTTCACCGATATGCGTATGGTCTTGAACCTCAAAGTCAAACTCGCGCGGCGTACCCCATTTGCGTACTTCCACATTGTCGTCTTCTGAGGTACCAACGGGTACGTCTGCTGCTGGAATATTTGGAATCTGTAATGCCGCTTGAGTGATACGTTCTTGCAGAGTACGCAGCTCGTCTTCAGCCACCTTAATTTCTCCACTGACATTTTGCATTTCAGCCAATAGCTCGCTGGCATCTTCGCCTGATTTTTTTAGCGCACCTACTTGCTTAGCCCCTGCATTACGGCGCGATTGCAACTCTTCGGTTTTGACTTGTAAGGATTTACGCTCGGACTCAACCGTTTGCCAGAATGCCAGATCAAGCGCATAACCACGAGTGGCCAACTGCTGTTGTAAATCACTTAAATCGCCGCGTAAGAGTTTTGGATCAATCATAATAGTTGCCTGTAACGCTAAAGTGGATAAAAGGTTCAAAAATAAAATCGTCAATTGGTTAGCTGAGCTTTATGACGTCGTGATAAATGTCATGTGATAAAGCTCAGCTATGACGCTGTGTTGGTCATGAGAATATGTTGTGGACGCTATAATACCAAGACCCAGCAGATTTGACCATGTTTTGGCCAGACTTTGGGTAGGTTTCACTCATTTTTTAATTAATTTTCGCTCATTTTTTGATGAAGACATCACTCACTGCGCCATAATATCCATGATTGGTGACACGCTATTTTTAGCTTAACGATCTGCTCTGGTGTGTCACGAGTACTTGTAATGCTTTTCTATCTCCCTTAATCGTAATAATATGAACTCTATCAGAGAACAGAGTGGCTTATATGTTTCATTTAAGAGCGCTTTTCGGTAAGATAAGCGCATACCTTTATTTCACTTCTAGCTGAGTAAAGCTTTGCTGCTTTGCTTTAACGATTAAACCCAACGCTTTTAATACAAGTATTTGAGAAACCTTTATGGCCCTGTACCCCTACACCCTACAACCTGTCGCCTTAAACCTGACCGAGGCTGAATTTCACCAAGCACAGTATGAACTGTTTGCCAGTGCCAGCCCATCATTTGGTCTATCCAGCTTCAAGACCAAAGAATGGATTATTATGGCGGTGGTTGTGATACTGGCAATTGCAGGGCTGGTCTTTGTCACCGGCTACTCGACCATTATTTTTTGGTTGATGCTGGTAGCAGTGGTGGTTTATCTACTGGTTCGTACCCTTGGCTTTAAATGGTATGTCAAAAGAGAGTTTGAAAAACAAGTCGCTGAACAAGAAATGCCCGATGAGATGCGTCAAATGAAGCTTGGGGTGCAAAAGCATGGTTTGGTCATGGCCATGCCGGTCAATCAGCCAGATATGTTTAATAGCAATCAGATGCGCGGTATGCAAATGCGCGCGGGTCAAACCCAGCAAGCGGTGATTCCTTGGAGCGCGGTCAAAAGTTGGGATGAGACGGACGATTATATTTTTATGATGTTTGAAATGAAGGGTCAACAAGGCAGTCAAATCATCCCTAAACGCTTAAAAGCGCAAAAATTCCCTATCGATACGGTACGCCAACATCTAGAAGAAGTCATTGCGGTAAAAGGTCTGAACCCTGAAAACTTACAACCTCCCGCATAAACCTTATAACGTAGATATGGATAGTATCAATAAATGAGTAGCATCGATGAATTAGTAGTTTCAATAAATCAATCATAAAATTATATTTATTGAATTTAACTTATCACTGCTACTTTGCTATTATAATAAGCATCAACAGACAAAATATTGAATACTAAAAAATATTAAGCTCTAAATATGAGATTCATCTACTGAAATAAGAACAAAGCATATTTAGATTCAACCTTTTTTAGTATTGTTGATTCAATTTAAAAGAGGGTCAAGGCAGCCGAGTGCAGAGGTATATGTCATACTTCAATCGAGGTTGACACTGTACTCTTTTATCGTGGATTGACTATATATGATAGAGTCAATGAACACTCACACTATAAGGATAATATTATGAGTAATACTAACAATGTGACCAACCAAATCGGTCTAGAAAAAGCAGACATGAGCGAAGTAATTGAGAAGTTAAATAGCCTGTTATCAAGCTACCATATGTTTTATATCAACGTTCGTGGCTATCATTGGAACGTTAAAGGCGAGCACTTCTTTACTTTGCATCCACAGTTTGAAGAGCTATATACTGCCCTACAAATACAAATTGATGAAATCGCTGAACGTATTTTAACCTTAGGCGGCACACCACTACACGCCTATAGCGACTTTGCTCAGCATACAAGCATTGAAGAAGATAAAAACGTTAAAGATGGCACCACTTGCGTCAAAGGTGTGGTAACTGGCCTACAGGTACTTATCGAAGAACAGCGCCAAGTGTCGGCACTAGCAAGCGATGCCGATGACCAAGGTTCAGCGGATCTCGTTGATGCTTACGTGCAAGAGCAAGAAAAGCTGGTTTGGATGTACAACGCTTTTTTAGGCTAACAATTTCTGTTTAAAACAATATATAGTTAAAATACTTTAAAAACGCTACGATACTGCGGGTATAGTTTTTTTGCAGCCTCTGTCTGCGTAGGCACAGCAAGCAAGAAAAAACGGTACCTGCAGTACGTGATGTAGCGATATTACTTCTCACTGACTATAGAAAAAATAAATTTTGAGTAATAAAAAAGCACCTAAATTAGGTGCTTTTTTATTGTTCTTATTTTCTAATACTTTACTAATGACTATTTATTTTTGAATCCACTGACGCATTTTCTCACGCTCAGCAGGTGTTGCTTGTAGCCAAAGTTGCATAAATTGATCTAAGGTATTGGTAGATGAAGCAACGCTTGTCGTTTGCTTAACCGCAGTGACTGTACCGGTATCAACGTTACTTTGAGTGCTTGCTTCTGGCTTATCTAGTGCCGCAATAGCACGCTGGTTTTGTAGCTCAGCATCACCGCCACCAAATGCCCCACCTAGTGCTTTGCCTAGCCCTGAGAATAAACCGCCATCGCTACCCCCAACACTTTCTTGGCTGGCAATAACGGTATTGTTCTGTTGTACCGCGAGTGTTGGACGCTCAGCATATTCTTTGGCTGCTGCGTACTCTTCTGGTTGGTTTGGCATGGTTAAGCGATAGGTTTGATTGTCTACCATTTCAGCGGCGACGCTGATATTCCCTGAGCGCAAATAGTCGTGTTCATCGCGGCGCAATTTATATAGACGATCATACTTAGCTGTAATCACATGTTTGCCAGGCTGTAATGTGAAACTTTTGGTTAAAGGCTGAAAGAGGCTTTGCGTAAGCTCTTGACCATTGATTGCGGTGACTTTGATATGGTCATCAACCAATAAAGTCACCGCTGCTTGTGACAACGTAGAAACGGCGCCCGCACCAATGAGCAAAGCGCTGATAGACAGTTTTTTTAGCAAAGAAGCATTCAATTTCATAAGTAGTTCCATTAATAGTAAAAACGTTTCGGATAGAGATATTCGTGTGCTTAATGCTAAAAATCAAGCGGCATTGTATGATGGGTATGCTGATCTTGATCAGCAGCATCGTTGTCTACTTGCGTCTCTTGGGCAATATCAGCCAGCTCTGCGGCGAGTGTCTGCTCATCAATGGTACGCAAAGCATCGCTTATCACTGCTTTAGATATATTACTACGGCCAAGGTTTGAAAACATCGGTTGAATATAATTGAGCACTTCCATCATCGCACCGATACGATGCGGCCCTTCAGTGAGTAAATAACTGATAATACGTTCATCAAACTGCCAACCACGTCTGCGTAATATGGACTGCAATAAGGCTTGACGATCTGCCAAATCGTGACCTGTAGGCACTTTAAACGAAGGCGCTTGTGCCAAACGTGTCAGCAAGTCTCTCAACTGAAACGGCAGTTCGGATGCAGGCTTATTGGCAGCAAATAATAGCTGGCGCTGGCCTTCACGGCTGCGATTGATCAGATGAAATAACGCTTCTTGCCATTGGCTGTTTTGCTCGATCACTTCTAAGTCATCAATAGCAATCAATGAGAAATTCTCTAAAGAAGAAAGCACATTGACATCGGTATGAATCAGCTCATTCAGTGACAAACAAATCGCCGACTTGTCCATCTCGATAAACGACTCACAAATAGCGGATAATAAGTGCGACTTGCCTGTAGCAGGACTGCCAAATAGGTACAGCTGACCAATCAGGCCGACATGTAGCTGCCGCACTGCATCAATAATAGACATCCAACCTGGACCGGCAAAGTCACTGAGACTTGCATCGTGCTTAATATCCAGATTGAGACTTAGCTGTGCTTCTGCCATGAATCATCAACTCGTTTTGCATGGGGTAATAAGTAGGGTAATAAAAAGTGCCATAAAAAAGGATAAACGACTAATATTTTTAAACCGGCTTTGGCAAAACTCGCTTTTATCAAAGCCAACCTAGTAACGGCAAATACCGTTATTACTGCGCCTATATATAACATATTTGCAAAATGACTGACAAGTCTTTTACCCATTAAGCCCAATCAATTATCATTTATCAAAAGTGCCTTGCACCGTAAAACAGCCTTCCCACCTAATACATTTCTATCCTTGGGTAATATAACCTCATTATTGTTTATCAAATAAAGCAAACTGTTTCCGGCCTTTATAAAAATCCGTGGATTGATAATAAGCATACAGGTGACGGAATAAAACGTTGATGACAGCAGACACAGGCAGCGCAATAAGCATACCGACGAAACCTAGCAAACTTGCCCCTGCCAACACCGCAAAGATGACCCATAACGGCGACAGTCCAATCTTATCACCTAATAGTAAAGGTTGTAGGATATAGCCTTCTGCGGCTTGACCAACCAAAAACGCGCCAACAATCAATGATAAATGTGTCCAGTCTAAGCCAAATTGGAATAGGCAAGCAGTAATCGCCGCAATAAAGCCGATACCGAAGCCCAAATATGGGACGAAGCTGGCAATACCAGCCACCATGCCAATGATAAGCCCAAGCTCAAGCCCGATAAGCTGGAGCTGCACGGCATAAATGGCACCCAATAATACCATCACTAATAGCTGACCTTTAATAAATGCCATCAATGCACGATCGCATTCTTGAGCGATGGCCACTACTTTTTCACAATAAGGCTCTGGTATCGCTACCTTCCATGTTTGTAGGCGTTGATCCCAGTTAAACAAGAAATAAAAGGTCAAAATAGGAACCAATACAATGAGTCCAGCATTGTTGATGAAATTCATACTCGAGACAAGTATTTGACTCATCATCGTGCTGGCATCGGCAAACTTATAATTCGCCTGCATATAGTCGACTAAGCTCTCAGAAAACCCTTTGGCTTTTAGTTCAGGTAGACGAATGCGACTGTTGTTGGTGAACCATTCTCGCACGACTTGATTATACCAATTTAAAACCTTGGGCAAATAATCCCATGCAGCTTGCAGCTGATGCCACAGCGTCGGTACTAGCCACCAAAGTAGCAGCACCATCCCCAAAGTAATCGTCGAGTAGACGATAATAATCGCCATCCAGCGTTTGATATATTTAGACAGACGCTTTACCAGTGGATTAAATAAATACGCCAGCACAAAAGCAAAGACAAACGGCACAATGACCGGCATCATTAAATACAACAAGAACACCGCCACAATGATAGTAACGACAATAAATAAACGCCGAAAAAAAGGATCTATTGGTTGTTTCATCATGACAAGTAATCCTTGGTTAGGCTGATTTAAAATAGTGGTGCGCTTAGTCCATGTTGTAACATGCGTTAAGCAGTAAGCTTATAACAGCGAACAGTTATTGACAATAAATTTAGCGTTCTATTATTGCAGAGTAAAATAAAAAAGCCGTCATTTTTTGTTTCTTAATTTTTTATTGACCCTTTATCATCAGCCTACATTAAATATCAGCCAATTATCGAGCAAATAACAGCAAGTTGCTTTGCGAGTGTGGGGCATTTTTGGGTATAATGCGCGCACAATCTACGAAATTCACACGACCGATTCGCTTTTCTACTGACTGACCTTCATTCCTATAAAATTTGTGAGATGACCATGAGTAATAAGCCTTCTTTAAGCTACAAAGATGCAGGCGTTGATATTGATGCTGGCGATGCGTTGGTTCAACGTATCAAATCCGTGGCAAAAGCCACTTCACGCTCTGAAGTTGTGGGCGGACTTGGCGGTTTTGGGGCGCTTTGTCGTATTCCGACTGGTTACACCTCACCCTTATTGGTTTCGGGTACTGACGGCGTAGGCACCAAGCTTAAACTGGCCTTGCAACTGAATCGCCATGACACCATCGGTATCGATTTGGTTGCCATGTGCGTCAACGATTTATTGGTCTGCGGTGCAGAACCTTTATTTTTCTTAGATTACTATGCAACAGGCAAGCTTGATGTTGATGTGGCGGCCACGGTCGTTACTGGTATTGGCGAAGGCTGTAAGCTATCAAATTGCGCACTGATCGGTGGCGAAACAGCTGAGATGCCTGGTATGTATCAAGATGACGATTATGACTTGGCTGGGTTCTGCGTAGGCGTCGTTGAAGAGAGCGAGGTAATCACTGGTGAAAATGTCGCAGAAGGCGATGTATTGATTGCCCTAGCTTCCAGTGGTGCGCATTCTAACGGTTATTCATTGGTTCGTAAAGTCATTGAAGTCAGCGGCATTGATGTCACTACCAGCAATGAGCAATTAGACGGTCAACCTATTCAAGATGCCCTAATGGCACCGACACGTATCTATGTTAAAGCCATCAAAGCACTACAAGACGCCCTCGGTAGCTCAGCTCTACATGCGATGTCACATATCACTGGTGGCGGCTTAACGGATAACTTACCGCGTGTATTACCAGATAATCTAGCGGCGAGTATCGATGCCAATAGCTGGCAGTTCTCAGAGCTGTTCACGTGGTTACAAACCCAAGGTAATATTGAGCAAAGCGAGATGTACCGTACCTTTAACTGCGGCGTTGGTTTTGTCATCGTGGTTCCTAAGGATAAAGCCGAAACGGCTATAAAAATCTTAAATGATGCAGGCGAAAATGCGTGGCAAATGGGTGAAATGGTCAGCCGCGAAGCGGACGCCGTGGTGTACCGTTAATGTCAGATGACAACCTAACAAGCATTTCGAAAAAACCAGCTAAGCCATTGCGCATTGCTGTCTTGGTATCTGGTAGTGGTAGCAACCTGCAAGTATTGATCGATGCAATGCAAGCAGGCGCGCTACCGGTTGAGATTGTCGGTATCATTAGTAACCGTGAAGATGCCTATGCGATTAACCGCGCTGAGCAAGCAAATATCCCTGTTGCCCTGCTCTCACATACCGATAGCGGCAAACGTATGGGGATTAAAACTTTTGAGAGCCACGCTAATGAGCAGTTAAAATCATGGCAACCTGACTTGATTGCCTTGGCCGGATTTATGCGGGTATTGAGCGGATCATTTATCAATAATGCACCAGCACCGATGATCAATCTGCATCCGTCGCTGCTACCTGCTTATAAAGGGCTTAATACGCACCAGCGTGCCATACAAGCGGGCGAGCGTCATCATGGTTGTAGTATTCATGTGGTCACCGCTGAGCTCGATGCTGGCGCAGTTTTAACCCAAGCTGTATTAACGGTTGGCGTTAAAGATACAGCGGATGGCTTACAATCACGCGTACAAAAGCTCGAACACCAACTGCTACCTTGGACGATATTACTGATTGCTAAAGGTGTTATCAGTTTGAACGATGACATTAATAATAAATCCAGCCATTTACCAGCCTTACCTTTAAAGCTATGGCTAAATGATTAAGTTTTAAACATAACTATTTCACCCATAACTTTCCGTTTGATAAAAAAGCAGAACCATAACTGGTTCTGCTTTTTTATGCGCTCAAATAACGTGATTGATAATTTATAGCACTGATGATTCATAGCAAAAAAAATATCCCGCTACTGAGTAACGGGATATTTAAAATTAAGCTGTTAAAATAATTTAAAACTAAGCAGGTTTTTTGCCAACCACATGGACTGCTTTGATATTTACAAACTCTTTTATACCGAAGCCACCATGTTCACGGCCGTAACCTGAGTCTTTAACACCGCCAAACGGTAGACCTGGATTGACCAAATCATAGCCATTGATATAAACCATACCGGTATCGAAGTGCTGCTGAGCCAGTTTAATAGCCTTCTCTTCATTTTTTGAGAAGATAGCACCACCTAGCCCATAACGGCTGTCGTTGGCAATTCTGAACGCATCATCTTGGTCTTTGGCGCGAATAAGCGAGGCAACTGGACCGAATAGCTCGTCTTTATAAGCAGGCTGTTCTGGAGTGATATTCTCCAAAATAGTCGGTGGATAAAAAGCACCAGGCTTATCTGAAACTTTCCCGCCTAAAGTAATCGTTGCGCCTTTATCTACACTTTCTTGAACTTGTTTATTCAAATCATCACGCTGCTTGATACTTGACATGGGGCCGACGTCAGTAGAGTCGTCCATTGGGTCGCCTACTTTGTAGTTATTGAATTTTTCAATAACGAGGTCGCGGAATTTGTCATAAACGCTATCGACGACGACAAACCGTTTGGCGGCGATACAAGTTTCACCATTATTGTATAAGCGTGCATGGGCACAGGTTGCCGCTGCCAAGTCTAAGTCGGCGTCTTCTAATACGATAAACGCATCGTTAGAACCAAGTTCCATGACGGTCTTTTTCAACGCTTTAGCCGCCTGTTGAGCTACAACGCGACCCGCTACATCACTACCGGTTAGTGTGACGCCGCGTACTTTTTCATGTTCAATCACTTTCTCAGATTGGTCATGACTGATGATTAATGCGCGGAACAAATCATTTGGAAGGTCAGACTCATGCATGATTTTTTCAATCAATAAGCCTGAACCTGTCACGTTAGAGGCGTGCTTAAGCAAAATACTGTTACCTGCCATTAGATTGGCAATGGTATAGCGAAATACCTGGTAAGCGGGGAAGTTCCATGGTTGGATACCATAGATAATACCGATAGGATCGTAACTGATAAGACCTTGCTTAATACCCTCGATATCGCGTTCATCACTCGCCAGAGCAGCAACGCCTTCACTGGCAGTGAAATCGCAAATACCTTTACATAAATCAACTTCACCTAAGCTGGCCGCTAACGTTTTACCACGCTCTTCGGTCATCAGTTTTGCCAATTCATCTTTATACTTCATCAGTGTTTCGCCAATAGAAGTAATCACTTTAGCACGCTCTTCAGGGCTTACTAAACGCCATTCTGAAAATGCCTTGTGAGACGCATCAATGATTTTATTGACTTCATCATTGCTCATATAGCGATAGTCTTTAATGTCTTTACCCGTCGCTGGGTTTACAGTGGTAATATCTGCCATGATAATTATCCTTGTTTATTTATTATTGATTTATTGAATGAAAATTGCTGTTAAGGTAATAGCTATCTAGAGAGCCGCTGATTATTAATGGACAGCTAATTATTAATGGACAGCTATATTGAGATTTATACGAATAATTTAAAAGTATTGAAAATAATAATAGTGACGTATAACTTAACAATGCTTATTTCAGTTGTTTTTTTTCTTAACGTTCAATTATCATAACAAAATGCCCAGCCGATAGTTTTTACAAGTTATAAAGAAGTGTGCTTAAGATGTTAAGAATGTGACACCCTTATAAATAAACCATTCACAAAAATTAGAATAGTAGGGAAAACGAGTGTAAGTACTACGCCTTGTAGACTATAGTTAAAATACTTCAAAAACACTACGATACTGCGGGTATGGTTTTTTTGTAGCCTCTGTCTGCGTAGGCACAGCAAGCAAGAAAAAACGGTACCTGCAGTATGTGATGTATCGATTTTACGTTTCACTGACTATAAACGAGTTTGAAGTCGCTAATCGTACTTTCTGGGTTTGGCATAAAGATGAAATTCATTTCAAAATAAAGCAAATAAAAAACCAGCGCAGCGGCTGGTTTAGTGGGTATTAAATAAAAAATACATTAAAACAGTTAAAACAAGTGATTAATAATCGGAATCTCTTGCGGTGGATTCTCTTCTTCATCAACGATTTGACGGGCCACATGCATGATAAGTTGACGCAACCAACGATGGGCTGGATGATGCTGTAATAAAGGCGACCACGCCATCGTCAACTCAAACTCAGGGATAAAGAAAGGTGGCTCTTCCATAATAATGCTGTCGTTATTGGCTTGCATTTTTGCCACACGGGTCGGCAATGTTGCAACCAAATCTTTATTAGCAGCGAGCATCGCAGGCATTTGATAATGACGGGTAAAAACACTAATTTGACGCTTTTGACCTAAGCGCTGCAGGGCTTGATCGATAGAACCTAAGCCGCCAGATTTTTCTGGATTAACGCCGAAACCCACGCCCATACCTGTCTTAGAGACCCAAACGTGCTGCGCTTTTAGATAGTTTTTTAGATTAAAACGATTGGCATAAGGGCTTTCAGAAGACAATAGGCAACTAAACGTATCGCGCCATACCAACACCTGATGGAAGCTTTGCGGGATTTCATTAAAACGGTTAATCGCCAAATCTACTCGCCCCTGTTCCATATCGCGATAGGAAACGTCAGATGGCGTCAAGAAATCTAAAATAACGTTCGGCGCCTCTGATCTTAGCGCTTTTACCAGCTTTGGTACTAAGGTCGCTTCAGCATAATCTGAGGTCATGATACGAAAAACGCGCGAAGTGCTATAAGGACGAAATTCAGTGCGCGGCTCTAATACTTGGGTCAAATCCGCCAATATTTCGCGGATTCGTGGCTGCAACTCTAAAGCACGTTCTGTCGGCGTCATACCCTCAGATGAACGTACCAACAACGGATCATTAAACAACTTACGCAAACGGCGCAAAATATTACTCATAGCAGGCTGAGTGATTCCAAGCTGCTCAGCTGCACGTGTTACGTTTTTCTCTCTTAATAACACATCTAAATGTACTAGTAGGTTTAGATCTACACGTTGCAAATTCATATCAACATCTCTTTAAGCCTCTTTTTAGAATACTCTCTAATTTCAGGCAAATTTATAATTTCAGGCGACTCTTAAGTACGCGACCGAATAAAGCAAAAACACTAGACTGACCAACGGACCTTACTTTACAGTCAGTTTTTAGCTTTTAGAACGTTTCCATACAATAGTTATTGATTAAATCATATAAATGGATTTGTTACATTTAATAAGGATTAAATATTAATTAACCTTTATTTATAACCTCTGCAACCCACCTCAAACCCTTGCTACCACTATACTATAATTAATAGAAATACCAAAGATAACTATCATAAATTAGATAAATTAAGGTAACCTAGCTATAGTGACTGGCAAGCGCTCGTCAGTCGTTGCTTAATATCAGACTATTATCATTAGTTTGATTGGCTTGCCATTGTATCTATTTTATCGCATTTTTATGCTGAAATAGAGATATAAACCCTATTACTGAACTTTGTGTAAATTTAACTTAGGGCTCTTATTTATCTTTGAGCTTGAATTAATCACTAGCATTGTTTAGGGTAATAAGCGCTTTAATAGGCCAACAAATCCTAAAAAAGAACCAATTACCCCCAAAACAACAGATCAAATGATAAAAGCTGACCAAATCGACAGGTTTTTATTGCTTTTATGACGATTTTCTTATAGTTTAGTAAGGATTGCTCACGCAAGAGGCTTTTATCTCAAATTTTCACCTCTGCCAGCATCTTTATATATACGGAAATTATTTAAATTACTTTAATTTACTAATTTATTCATCACCAATGGAGAAGTTTAGATGTCAACTTATAAATCAGCGATCGATTTAGTACGTGAACTAAAGCAAAAACACGGTAACTGGGAAAATATCAGTGAAACCGATGCGGCACGTATGATGTTACAAAACCGTTTTAAAACAGGTTTAGATATCGCTAAGTATACTGCAAAAATCATGCGTCAAGACATGGAAGATTATGATAACGATACCTCTCAGTACACCCAGTCCTTAGGTGCCTGGCACGGTTTTATCGCTCAGCAAACCATGTATGCTAAGAAAAAATACTTTGGCACTACCTCTAAAACTTACATCTACCTATCTGGTTGGATGGTAGCAGCGCTACGTTCTGAGTTTGGTCCTTTACCTGACCAATCTATGCACGAAAAAACCTCAGTTGCTAAGCTAATCGAAGAAATCTACACCTTCTTACGTCAAGCGGATGCCAAAGTATTAAACGACTACTTCCGTGAGCTAAATGCAGCTGAAGAAGCGGGTCAAGATACGAAAGCTATCCTAGAAAAAATCGAAAACTTTGATTCACATGTTGTGCCAATCATTGCTGATATCGATGCTGGTTTTGGTAACGAAGAAGCGACGTATCTATTGGCTAAGCAGCTTATCGAAGCGGGTGCTTGTGCCCTACAAATCGAAAACCAAGTATCTGATGCTAAGCAGTGTGGTCACCAAGCTGGTAAAGTTACCGTACCACATGAAGACTACATCGCAAAAATTAACGCACTGCGTTATGCATTCTTAGAGCTAGGTGTTGAAGACGGCGTTATCGTTGCCCGTACTGACTCTGAAGGCGCATCACTAACGCAAAAAATCCCAGTATCAAATGAGCCAGGTGACTTAGCTTCTAAGTACATCGACTTTATTGAAATGGAAGAAGTCTCTCTAGAAGATGCTAACGAAAACGATAGCCTACTCAAGCATGACGGCAAACTGGTACGTCCAGTTCGTATGCCAAACGGCTTGTACAGCTTCCGTGAAGACACTAACGTCGACCGTGTGGTACTTGACTGTGTAACAGCGCTAGAAAATGGTGCAGATCTACTATGGATCGAAACACCTACGCCAAACGTTGAACACATCAAAATGATGGTTGATCGCATTAAAGAGCAACAGCCAAAAGCCAAGCTTGTTTATAACAACAGCCCATCATTCAACTGGACGCTAAACTTCCGTAAGCAAATTATCGCTGAGTGGGAAGAAGCAGGTAAAGACATCTCTAAATACAATAAAGATGACTTGATGAGTGCTGATTACGACGGTACTGAGCTTGATACAGCAGCTGACGAAGCGGCTAAGAACTTCCAAAAAGACGCATCACGTGAAGCAGGTGTATTCCATCACTTAATCACCCTACCGACTTACCACACTACAGCGCTTAGCGTGCATGAGCTTGCTAAAGGCTACTTCGGTGAAGACGGTATGCTTGCTTATGCTGCTGGTGTCCAACGTAAAGAAATCCGTGAAGGCATCGACTGTGTTAAGCACCAAGCAATGGCTGGTTCTGACCTTGGCGATGATCACAAAGAAATCTTCTCTGGTGACAACGCACTGAAAGCGGGCGGCGGCAAGAACACAATGAACCAGTTCTAATAACCGACCACTTATAAGTACACTTTATAAGAATAAGCTAAAAAAAGCCGCTCTACATCATGTAGGGCGGCTTTTTTATGGGCTTGTATTTTGGCACTAGTAAGACCAGTTTATTAATTCTAATCAGGGCGTTTATTATCAGTGCTGTCAATATTGGCGCTGTCGGTGTTATTAGTAGTCTTATACCATTATCAAAAATTAGAGTGGCAAGGAAAATGAGTGAAAGTACTACGCCTTGTAGACTAAACGAGTTTGACACAGCTAATCTTACTTTTTGGGTTTGGTATTACTAACCTCTGCCCGACTGTCCTCTATATCTGTTGAATATTGATGTGTTTGCTTTTTATCCATCCGCTCACCCTTCATATTTTTTAGACGCGGCTCATTTTTAAGTCGTTTACGATAAAGCATTTTTATCAGCCTATAAATCAGATAAAAAAACCCACCAAGCACCGCTAACCACCACAGTTGTATCAGGCCGAGTGTGAATGATCTCAGTATCCCCCAACCTTCTCGAAATGCATTATTCACTTGAGCGCCAAAACTTGGACGCTCAGCCGCTAGCAGCACGTCTAGATTTTTTGTGATTTCTTTATAGCTAACATCTGGCTGCTTAAAAGTGAGGCTAATACTGCTGTATTTAACTTTATCAGCGATGGCCAGTTGTTCAAGCTTAGCCAGCTCTTGCTGACGACGCGCAGCATACGTGGCACTGATAGCATCGACATTGCTGGTCTGCTCTTTGTCATTCTTACTGTTTAAACGCTCCGCGCTAAGCTCGCTTGCCATATCACTACTCAGCTGACTGGCCAGCTGTTCACGGTAAATATCGAGAGTCACGTCTTGCGCACTAAACTGCTGCTCATTTAAAAATGCCACTTGCTGCTGTACTTGGTCTAAGAACTTATTGACATTGACACGAGGTATGCGAACCGTCATGTCCGCTTGGCGAGTATAAGTGGTGATGGTAATGTTTTTATCACCTTGCACAAAGGTGCGTCTATCATCCGGATAATTATTAATATGGCTGAGCGCGACATAGCCACCTTGTTGCCGCGTCAAGCTCTCAATGGCATTGCTACTCTTGACCACATCTTTGACTTTGAAGTTGGCACTGGCAGTTATCAAGAGCTTTTTACCAGCGATTTGAATATCTGCTGTCTGACTACCTAGCGTTTGCTCACTACCGTTCGATAGGTTTTGCACCTCTAAATCATCAGTTGCCACATCGGACACCATGCCGACCATTTCACCTTCTGTCGCTGCTGCAACTTCTTCAGTGACCACTTCTGTCATATCAGCACGACTCTCTGCATATTCCGGAGCCTTATCACAGCCACTTATCAGTAACACAGATCCTAGCATTACTGGCAAAAAGGCAGCGGGTAGAAACAAGTCTTGTGAAAAAGCTTTTGATAATACACTTTTAGTGGTTAATCTTGAATAAGTCTTAGGAGTGTCAGACTTGTTTTGATTGCCTTGCGCCATTATTTTATAATCCGGAGTTTTATGAGATATGGTAGAGGTATTAGATAAAAATATTTTTGTTTTCATTATAAAACCATTATTCCTTGACCTACTTTTGTTTAATTATTAGCTTTGATTATAATGATTCCTCATTGAAAGTACATCTCTAATATCAGCTCAACTTATTCATAAAAAACTTTCGCTTGTCATTAATGGTTCGCTCTCATACGATGGTAGTTATTTAAGCAGTTACACTTATTAAAATAATAAGGAACCATCATGCAAGAGATAGAGCTGAAGTTTTTGGTGCCAGAATCACGGTTACAAGGTCTCATGCGTCAAGCAAAAGTCAAATCTTCACAAGTAACACAACTGGCAGCCCATTATTACGACACACCGGATCAGCAGCTTGCACAGGCTGGTATTGGCCTGCGTATCCGTAAAGAAGGAGATACTTGGGTACAGACCATCAAAGCGGGTGGCGATGGGATTGCGGCACGTTTAGAGCACAATGCCATATTGGACAGTGAGCTGGTGCAAGCCATGCTCGACCATAACGAGTTGATGCCTGATTTGACGATTTATAAAGACACCTCTGTTGCCCCTGCTCTCGAGGGTTTTAAGCTCAAAAAACTGGCCAAAAAACTCAACCGTCTCTATGTCACTGATGTCGAGCGCACCACGCGAGTACTGGTAGATGAGGATAATGAAAAAACAGATAACCGTATCGAGATGGCATACGATTATGGCGATATCATCCATGGCAACGATGATACCCAGCGAGACACCATTCAAGAGATTGAATTTGAATTACTATCAGGAGATTTAGACTTCTTGTTTGCAACAGCCAAAACTTGGTGTAAGCGCTATAAACTATGCTTATCCACCGTGACCAAAGCCGAACGTGGCGGTTTATTAATCAACGCACAACATTATAGCCCTGCAGTAAGTGCTGACCTTGAGCAGCTAAATATCCATAAAAAATCCAGCATGCCAGCCTTTGCCCGCGCCGCCGTACATAACTGTCTATTACAAATCCTACCGAACAGTAGTGCCATCGTCGCTGGTAGCACAGACAATGAGCACACTTTGCAATTGCGTATCGGTATTAACCGCTTACGCGCTGCAATAAAAGCATTTGCAAGCTTCTCTGATGAGCTCAATCCTGATTGGCAGCCTATACTGAAGCAAACCGCCAACTTACTTGGTGACTACCGTGAGCTCACCTATCTAATCAATCATATTGAGCCGAAATTACGGAAAAATGGCGCGCCAAACGTCGATTGGACAGCAGACATAGAAACTTTAAAAGTTAAGCCTATCGATGCAGTTAGTGCCAATGATTTTCAGCTAACCTTACTAGAGCTGATTGCCTTTACCATGAGCGACCCAAAGCTTGAGCCTCAAGCCGACACACTTGCCAGCGATAAACTCTCAAAAATACTGGCCAAGCAATATAAGAAATTCTTAAAAGCTGATAGAGAATATGATGAGATGACTAGCGCTGAACTCGATAGCACTGATTCAAAAAATATTGACTCAGAAAGCATTGAGGAAAATAATGATGACTTAATCGCTAATGATAAATTTCAAGCACAGCACAAATTGCGTCGTCAACTCAAAGACTTACGCTATATCAGTGAGTTTGTCACACCGTTGTTGAATAAAAAAGAGGCAAAAAAGAAGGGTGAGCGCTGGCTAAAAGATTTGAAAAAAGCAGATAAAACACTGGGACAATATCGTGATCATATGCAGTATCAGCAATGTTATCAGCTGAAATCAGCAGTAGATAGCAATGCGCTATACGGGGCTGGTTGGTTCGCTGCCATGCGAAAAAAAGAGGATAAGCGCACCAAAAAATACTTGGCTAAAGTGCAGGACAGTTCGTTTTTTGATAAATAAATACCTGCCTAAATAGGAGCCGTTAAACAGCCTCTAATAAAAGCTTAAAAAAGACAGCTCACTTTATTAGGGCTGTCTTTATTAGGACTGTCTTTATTAGGACTGTCTTTTTGCTATTAATCCTCTAAACCAAATACTTGCATACGCTCATTAAGTGGCTGATACGTTTTCTCACCAGCAGGTTCAACGATATTACCAAATGGCATCTGAGCGATTAACTCCCAGTTTTCAGGGACCGAAAATGCCGCTGCGGCATCGTCATCAATCAGTGGGTTGTAGTGCTGAAGGCTAGCACCAACGTTTAAAGTACGCAATTCTGTCCACATGGCATACTGGTGCATCGCTGAGGTCTGATGCGCCCACAGAGGGAATTTTTCAGCATATAGCGCAAACTTATCTTGCAACGACTTGGTGACTTCCTTATCTTCATAAAATAGCACCGTGCCTGCCGCCGCGCGAAAGCTGTCCATTTTCTTCTTAGAACCCGAAAAGTCCCCATCGCCAACCTCAATACGTAGTTTATCTTCGGCAATATCCCACACCTGCTTATGCTGCTCACCAAATAACACGATCAACCGCGAAGACTGCGAGTTAAAAGCAGACGGCGTATGTAGCAATACACGCTCAGCAATATTAACAATCGCCCGTGGGTCTACTGGTAAATCATTACCTAAGGCATAGATAGTACGGCGTTCATCAAAAGCTTGTTGTAGGCTTACTAGACTGGCTTCAGTCATTATTATTATCCTCATCATTATTATGAATATATTTAAAAAAAGCGTTATAGATTTTTTATAATCTTGTTTATAACTTTGGTTGATAGCTTTGAGAGTTATAACTGTCTTTTGAGGTCGCTTAATCTCAATGACCATTGTAGCAATGAACTGAATGATCATTGGTTATCGTTAATTTTATTTTATAAATAACCTTGTAAGTATGTCTTGTAAATTTAGTTTTGATAATATCAAAAATAGCAATCAACCTTTAGACACCTCCTTTTTCACAGCTGGCTACTATTCGATAGTATCAGTGATACCATTAACACCACTTATAACAGATACGGGCGTGCCTTCATCAACTTCCTCAAACAAGTCAACGATGTCTTTATTGCGCATACGCACACAGCCGTGCGAAAGAGGCACACCCATCGGTTCGGTGTCTGGCGTCCCATGAATATAGATATAACGCTGATGAGTATCGCAGCCACCTTGGCTATTACGGCCTTTATTCACCCCTGCTTCAAGTCCACTCAACCATAAAATACGGCTCAATATCCAGTCGCGCTCAGGGTGCAATCTACCAAGCTCAGCATCATATAACTCGCCTGTTAGCACTCTTCCTATAAATACCGCATTTATAGCTGCGTTACCGCCTATTTTTTCTGCAATAACATGCTGACCAAGAGGTGTACAGCCACTGTCTTGCTGACTACCAATACCATTTTTAGCGGTCGATACCTTGTATTGAGTAACTTCTTTATTTCGTTGGTATACCGTCAAGGTTTGCTGAGCAATATTGACCACCAATTGCTTAGTACACTGTTTATCATTTGTCATGGACATATTCCTACTATAGTCAGGTCTAAATAAAAAAGAGAAGTTTATAGCTATGTGCTATTGCTATAAGCTTTTCTTAACTGTCTCGTTTTAAACTGAATCGACTCACTCATTTATGCCATTATTGACAGTGTCATGAGTAAAATTAGTGAGATTTTCTATTATTAAAGGATTGTATCAAGACATTAGGCACCGTAATATAGGGGCACACTTTTTGATGCTAGCAGATTATGACGACTATTTCACCGACACGTGTGTCGATGTATGATTTTCTATATCAAGATACCAAACCTATGGTGTCACTATTGGCAGATGCTGCAAAACTTTCAATACCACAAGCGCGTTTGGCCATGGATGCCAGTTTACAGGCCATCGTTAGTGCCCTTCTTAGTTATCAGCAGCGCCATCAAGGACAGGTAGTGAGCAAAAAACTGTTTGGACGTAGTGCAGTTAAGGAGCTACGACAGTATAACTCGATGAATTTTGTGACGCTCAATGCCACATTCTATCATCGTCATGATACTGCGGACGCTATATTCAATGACAATGCGCGGGTGGTTAAAGCGAGCGAGCATATTGCTGCACAAATTGACGCAACGTCGCAACAAGTCCAAATTTTACTCACGTCTTTATGCGTGATTGCTCTACGTGAGCTGGCTATCCTGACAGAATATAGTCAACTGGATAATGATGAGATTAACAAATGGTTTGCCTTACAGCCACAATTTTTATCTCCAGCTCGCTTTGCAGCACATGAGCCAAAAGCAGCCTCTGTCGAACTGGAAAAGACTAACGATGATAAAAATTCTATTGTAGCAATCAATGCATCATCAGAAAATGCGCCAGCAGAGAATCCGTTAGCAGAAAAGTCAGAAGATAGTACGCAAAACCATATATCAAATCCTGAGCCGCTATCAGACAATCCACCGCCTTTCGACCCTTACTGGTACGAGCTGACGACATTCAAACCTGAAAAACATGAGCCCGTACAAGATATGCAACTGGCCACAGGCAATTACTTAAAAGCCATTGGTCGCTCACCAGATAACTTGCAACAGGGCCGCCACAATGACATGTTGGTGTTCACAGACATGCACGCTATCGCCTTACCACATCAACGCTGGTTATTGCAGCTGGCAAAAATATCTGACATCTACCTCAGTCGAAATCGTTTACGCGTCACCTCTGAACCTACCACCCCGCCAAAACCTCCTTTGGTAAGCTTGGGACTGGTCGGTGGTAATAGCGACACTACCCCAACCACAGTCAGCGAAAAGCCGATTGAGTATGAGAAGTCAGCGCCACTGTGGAAAAACCCCGTTATCTTAATTATTATTGTCGTTATCGGTGTGCTTGGGGGCCTAGCGACCCTAAAATATCAGGCGCAAAAATCTGATGGCGTCATCCTTGCCACCGAAGAAGTATTAGAACAAGATCGCCGCAAGGAACGCCAGCAACAAGATGTAGCGATTGTCATGATGGACGAAGATGAACCTGATGATGCGGAGACAGTAACCACCGAGTAGACAAAAGCAGCCATAAAAAAAGAGGCGCTATTATATAGCGCCTCTTTTTATTAATCATTAACGAATCATTTTAAAACCAAACAATTTATACCATTCACAAAAATTAGAGTGCCAAGGAAAATAAGTGAAAGTACTACGCACTTTTACACTAAACGAGTTTGACACAGCTAATCTTACTTTTTGGGTTTGGTATTACTTTGATAAATCGCGACCACGGCTGGCTTCAATCGCCAAACGTAAACCATTTAAACGGATGAAACCTTCTGCATCTTTTTGATCATAAGCACCCGCATCGTCTTCAAAGGTGGCGATTTTTTCATCAAATAATGAGTCATCTGACTTGCGTCCGACCACACTTACGCTACCTTTATACAGCTTCACACGAACCGTACCGTTGACGTATTCTTGTGATTTGTCGATTAACTCCTGTAGCATAAGGCGCTCAGGGCTGAACCAATAGCCGTTATAGATAATCTTAGCGTAGCGCGGCATTAGCTCATCTTTTAGATGTGCCGCTTCACGATCTAGCGTCAATGATTCGATACCACGATGCGCTTTTAGCATAATCGTACCGGCTGGCGTCTCGTAGCAACCGCGTGACTTCATACCGACGTAACGGTTTTCGACGATATCCAAACGACCGATACCATGATCGCCACCGATTTTATTAAGCTTAATCATAATTTCATAAGGCTTGAGCTTCTCGCCATCGATAGCAACGATATCCCCTTTTTCATACTCTAATTCTAAGTATTGGGCTTTATCTGGTGCTTCTTCTGGGCTAACTGACCAGCGCCACATATCTTCTTCTGCTTCAGCATACGGATCTTCTAGGATGCCGCCTTCATAAGAGATATGCAGTAAGTTGGCATCCATAGAATAAGGAGACTTTTTCTTATTACCCGCATAATCAATGGCAATGTCGTGCTCTTCAGCATATTGCATCAAGCTCTCGCGGCTAGATAAGTCCCACTCACGCCAAGGCGCAATCGTAACCACATCAGGAGATAACGCAACCGCACCAAGCTCAAAGCGTACTTGGTCATTACCTTTACCCGTTGCACCATGGCTAATCGCATCAGCGTTGTGTTCTTTGGCAATCTCAACCAAACGCTTGGCAATTAGAGGACGGGCGATAGACGTACCGAGCAAATACTCACCTTCATAGATGGCATTGGCACGGAACATTGGGAATACATAGTCTCGGGCAAACTCTTCGCGTAAGTCTTCGATATAGATATTTTTGATACCCATCGCTTCTGCTTTAGCACGTGCTGGCTCAACTTCCTCGCCCTGACCGATATCAGCAGTAAAGGTAATCACTTCTGCATCATAAGTCTCTTTAAGCCATCTAGCGATAATTGAGGTATCAAGGCCACCTGAATATGCCAGTACGATTTTATTAATATTTTTTGGATCAAGTTGAGCCATGAATAACTCCTATTATGAGAATTTGATGTTGGTAAAAGCGCTAAGATTAAATCAAAAGATAAATTACCTACTCAGTGTACATCATATTTATCATAGGCAAAAGTGCAACTGCCCTCAGGCATGAGCTTTTGCTTTACATTGGTAGCTGCTAGTTTTGAATTATCCACGTTCAGATACTTCTTATTTACCTTTTATTCAAAAACAATCAATGAATTATGTATAGATAGTTAGCCGCATATTTAGTCAAGTAGGCAAATCTGTTATGATAACGACACAACACCCTTTCCCCTTATCCCCATATATGACCATATAGAGCGCGACGATATTATGACTGTTTCGATTAGAGAGTTGACCATCCTTCAGCCAGATGATTGGCATATTCATTTGCGTGACGATAAAGCGTTAGCAACCACTGTGCCCCATGCCGCTCACAGCTTTAACCGTGTCATCTGTATGCCAAACTTGGTGCCACCTGTCAAAAATGTCGATGATGCCCACGCCTACCGTGCCCGTATCATGGAACATCTACAGTCCAGTGATTTGACTGCTGAGCGCAAATCAGCATTTGATCCGCGTATGACCTTATACCTCACGGATAACACCACTGCGCAAGATATCGAAATGGCGGCAAAGTCAGGTATTGTACAAGCGGTTAAGCTGTACCCTGCGGGAGCTACCACTAACTCTGCTGATGGTGTCACCGATATCAATGCTTGCGTCGATGTCTTTGAAGCATTAGAAAAGTACAGCTTGCCACTACTGATACATGGCGAAGTTACTCAAGATCATGTAGATATTTTTGACCGTGAAAAGCGTTTTTTGGATGAAGTGTTGGCACAGATTATCATCAAATTCCCGACGCTAAAGATTGTCGTAGAGCATATCACCACCAGTGATGCCGCAGACTTTGTATTGTCGCAAGGCAATCACGTTGCCGCCACTATTACCCCGCAGCATTTGATGTTTAACCGCAATCACCTGCTACTCGGTGGTATAAAGCCGCATTTTTATTGCTTACCTATTTTAAAGCGTGAAAGCCATCAAAAAGTATTACTGGATGTCGCCACCAGCGGCAATCCAAAATTCTTTTTAGGGACAGACTCTGCGCCTCATGCAACCGATAAAAAAGAAGCCGCTTGTGGCTGTGCAGGCTGTTATAGTTCCGCCACTGCCCTGCCGCTATATGCCACTGCTTTTGATAGTGTGGGTAAAATCGACAAATTAGAAGGCTTCACCAGCCGATTTGGTGCCCAATTCTATGGCCTACCTGTGAATGACAACACAGTGACTCTCATCAACAACCCGATGCAAGTGCCAGCATCTTACCCTTACTTTGATGGTAGCACCCTGACCCCATTGATGGCTGGTGAGACATTACCTTGGTCAATTAAAGCGTAACCCTGACTGCCAGAATAAAGCTCTCTATATTTACCCTATGATAATTTTACATCTTTATGCCAAGCGGTATTAGGTATGACGGTTATCATAGGCTGCTTCTTTTCAAATTTAATATCCTAGCACGACTGATAAAAGCGATTTAACCTGATATGACCACTCAAAACGATGCCGCCTTGCCTAAAGATACTCTAGCTAATAATGTAGATAACACCCTCGATAGTGCTCCAAACAATATTACAGACGCTGGAACAGACGAACAAACCCCGATGAAGTTAAAGGACCGTTTCCGTAAGTTTTTGCCTGTCGTCGTTGATGTCGAAACCGCAGGCTTTAACGCCCAAACCGATGCGTTATTAGAAATCGCTTGTATTCCTGTGTTACTTGATGAGCATGGCGTGTTTTATCCAGGTGAAGCATTAAATGCTCATATCGAGCCTTTTGAAGGCGCCAACCTTGAACCAAGCGCCCTCGCCTTTACTGGTATTGATCCTAACAACCCAATGCGTAAAGCCATTGCCGAAGATGAAAAAACCGCGCTACGCCGTATCTTTAAAGGTTTAAAAGAAGTACGCCGCGCTGAAGACTGCCGTCAATGCGTCTTAATCGGACACAACGCCCACTTTGATCTAGCATTTTTAAATGCCGCAGTGCTACGTAGCAACAGCAAAAACCACAACCCTTTTCATAATTTTTCAGTTTTTGATACCGTGACTTTATCGGCACTTGCTTTTGGTCAAACGGTGCTTGCACGTGCTTGTAAGGCTGCAGGGCTGGATTTCGATGGCAATAATGCTCACTCAGCGCTATATGACACCCAAAAGACCGCTGAGCTATTTTGTCATATCTTAAATAATTACCCTATGTTGGCTAATGCGATGCATAGCGAGCCGGAAACTGCAGAGCCTGAGTCTGCTACCAACGATAAGTAATAATCTCTTTATCACATATCCTATATTGATAAGCGTGAACAATAGTGCTATTTGTAATACTTGATGACTTTAACATCTTGATTTACAGTCAATAGGGATATGATTGATATCATGATAAAAAAATAGACCTTAGCTTCACTATTTCACATAGTTTTCTATGTCATATTTTTGTATAAAATAAGCCAATAAAGTGCTTATAACATTCGACGCTCAAACGATACGGTTATATCCCATAGATGGTCTAAGTTGCTCACACTGACTTGATAGCAATCATTATCAAGCTTAATAGGAGGGACTTTATTATGGATCCACAGCTTAAGTTATGGGGAGCCATCATCGGTTATATGTTGTTAGCGTTAACTATTAGCGGCTGTACCACCTTATGGATTCGACATCATCTAAAGCGTAAAGACCTGCATCCGCGACGCGCACTCAAAAAAAGATACTTAATTGTAAAAAGACGAAGAAAAAGGCTTGACAGAAAACGCAGACGCTATTAGAATACGCACCACTTCGACATAAATGGTGAAAGCAGTTGAAGTGTTGTTACTAGTCCCCATCGTCTAGAGGCCTAGGACACCGCCCTTTCACGGCGGTAACGGGGGTTCGAACCCCCCTGGGGACGCCACTACTTGGCGTCTCTTATTAGCAAGATTGCTGCAAAGCACTCGATAAGACTAATAAGCGCACCACCAAAAGCCCCATCACAATATATTGTGATGGGGCTTTTTTATGTCTATAACTATCCCTTTAACAGCTAACAAAAAAGCCAGCAATAAATGCTGGCCTTTTTCGTTTGGTCTTTACTTCAATAGAGCTTCTACCAAATTTTATCTGCAAGCATCAGCCAAATTAAGGCTAGGACAATTAACCCACCTAGTACAGTCTGAATTAAGAAAAAAGCTTGGTGCTGCCCCACTACTTTTCCTAACGTCAAACCCAAGGTATTATATTTGATAGGTGGCGTGTCAATACTGCCTGTTCTTGCTTGTTCTTCATAATACTCTTGGATAATATCCAAAAATTGTCGCCAGTCATTAGAAGCCCAGTTGTAAGGTTTAAATGGCATGAGTTTTTTCAGACCAGGCTCTTTAATCATCCAACGCTCAAGCGCAATAGAACGCAGTGACCAACTTGTAAAACGACGTGCAGTAATTTCCGAAAAATCTAGAATGTCTAACTCTTTATGTCGATCATCTAATAATAAGCGATTTTTTAGATTGGTTAGAGCCTGCTCTGAGCCCTCTACACATTGTAAAAAATAACCATTGCCATAGCACAGAATACCAGTAATGTTATCCGCTTGGTTATGCTCGATAGCAACCTCTGAGATATCATTGAGCGTACTAGGGCTTGCAAGGCCCGCCGAAGTAATCCGACTTATGTATACAAGCTGGCAAAGACCCGTCGTTACTGGACTCGTCGAATCATTAATTATGGACAATCAGCTTCTCCCTATTATTAGGTAAATATTGCTAAGACAACCATACTCATTTTAGAAAAACATAGAAACAAGACGTTTAAAAACAACATAGCGGCTTGTTATATTATTGATTTTGTAAATTTTTATATTAATTGTATTAAGTTGGTTACATCATAGGCTAGTTTGGTCATCAAAGCAATATATGTTTATATTAAATAATGACTTACGAATGCTGAACGATAATATTAGAAACATTGAACTCTAAAATTCAAAATATGTTCAGATGCGAATTACACAATAAATCGCTGACCGGAGATCGCAATGAAAGAATACAAACTTATGAGAATTTGGATAAGCATCAATCTGGTGGGAGGTTATTCGCTATAGTCAGTAAGATTACGATTGTGCAGCAAGAATGGCGGTGAGCAGTATGGCATCATCAGGATAGGTGAGCTTAATGTTTTGGCGACTGCCAGTCACTAGACGAACGGGCAACTCTAAGTGTTCAAAAGCACTGGCTTCATCAGTAATAGCAAGATTATGCGCAGCGACATACTCTAACACTTGCCTCAATTGACCAAGTCGAAATACTTGCGGCGTTTGAGCTTGCCATATATTATTGCGCTCAATCGTTTGTTCGATATAAGCGTTGGAAATGTCCTCATCGACGCTTAAAGAGTCATTCAGACGCTCGTATGGCGCTTTAGAGTGTTTATAAGACTGCTTTAGAGTATCAGCAACTGGGGTCGCTAATATAGCGCCGTAAGGCTCTAACATGGCGGCTTGAATGACTGCATCAATATCATGGCTAGGCACAGCAGGACGGGCGGCGTCATGTATCAAGACTAAATCTGCATCATCAGCATCTACATTGCTAATCGCCTCTACCCCTGCCTGTACAGACTGCCAGCGTTCAGCACCGCCCATAGCATAATAGATAGGCAGCGCAAAATTCAATGTCTGTGCAGTACTGTCATCTGCTGCTACCACCAATAGACATTTATCAATATAAGCACTAGCAGCGAGCCGCGCCACGCTGTGCTGTAGCAATGTCTGCTCTCCAATCTTGGTGTATTGCTTGGCAATAGACGCGCCAAAGCGACTACCGCGGCCAGCAGCGACAATCATGCCATATATATTAGGGGTGCTGTGCATAGAATAATGCTCTTAAGGCAGTGTTCGTAGGATAGTATAGTCAGTTTGAAATAAAAGCGATACGATGGTAATGACGTGCTACGGCTATAAATTTTTCGCAGAATCTGTCACGCCTGCGAACAGCAAGCAAGAAAAATTATAGCTGTAGCACGGTATCGTTTTTAAAGCGACTCCACTATATTATGGATCCACTGTATGCTGATAAGATAAGAAGGAAGTAAATTTTGATAGAAATATGACATTCAAAAGACAGACAAAACGATTAATCATAAACGCTGATGCTAATAAAAATTAATAGCGACTATGTGTCGTCGGTGCCGTTGATACTTGTACAAAAGTCTCATTTGGCTTAATTAGACCTAAATCTAAACGCGCATGTTCTTCTACGGCCTCAAGACCCGTTTTTAAATCATTTACGTCCGTACGTAATAATTTATTTGCCGAGACTTGATTGTCATTTAAGCGCTGTTGCTCTTCGACCTCAGTCATCAGTTTACTATGTTCAAACCGACCATTTTCACCCAGCCAATACTGGTATTGCAGTCCTAAAAGTACCGCAACGGCTAAAGCAAGAAGTATAAATTGGCTAAAGTATTTCATAAAAGGATAGCGCCAAACGATATAGAAAGAATGGAATAAAACCAATAAATATTGCTAGACGATACTTAAAACCACCTATCGCCTAGCATTGGTTATCAGCCCAGATTATTAACCACGTAGACCGATAAACTCTTCACGGCCACGATAGCTGGCACGTACTTGCTGCTCGATACGTAGTAGCTGATTGTATTTTGCGACACGGTCTGAACGGCATAGCGAGCCAGTTTTGATTTGACCAGCCGCTGTACCCACGGCTAAATCAGCAATGGTGCTGTCTTCGGTTTCGCCTGAGCGATGCGAGATAATGGTTGCATAGCCATTTTTCTTCGCCAGATAAATCGCATCTAGCGTTTCAGACAATGTGCCGATTTGATTAAACTTAATCAAAATAGCATTGGCAATATGCTTATCAATACCTTCTTGCAAGATAGCAGGATTGGTTACAAACAAATCATCACCAACCAATTGGACTTTATCACCGATTTGCTCAGTTAAATATTTCCAGCCATCCCAATCTGATTCATCAAGACCGTCTTCGATAGAGATAATAGGATATTGGCGTGCCAATCCGACTAGATAGTCTGAGAATCCTTGGCTATCAAAGGCTTTATTACCTTCACCTGCCAAGATATATTTACCATCTTTGTAAAACTCGGTAGCAGCGCAATCTAAGGCGAGATGAATGTCTTCGCCTGCTTTATAACCGACTTGCTCAATCGCTTGCATGATAACGGTGATAGCTTCTTCGTTGCTACGCAAGTTTGGTGCAAAACCACCTTCGTCACCGACTGAGGTGCTTAAACCTTGAGATTTTAATACTGACTTTAAGCTATGAAAAATCTCAGTACCAGCACGCAACGCTTCTGAGAAGCTGGTAAAACCAACCGGCTCAATCATAAACTCTTGGATATCAACGGTGTTATCTGCATGCTCGCCACCGTTTAAGATGTTCATCATCGGTACAGGCATGGTCAATGATGTCTGGTTACGCAGATTAGCAATATATTGATGCAGTGGTAAGCTTTGTGATTGTGCAGCAGCTTTTGCGGCAGCAAGTGAGACCGCAAGTATGGCATTAGCACCAAGGTTATCTTTGTTGTCCGTACCATCGAGCGCAATCATAGTGTCATCGATGTTCTGCTGCTCACTAACATCTTTATCCATTAAAGCGCTACGGATTTGGCTATTGACATTGGCAACTGCTTTTCTGACGCCTTTGCCCATATAGCGATCTTGGTCACCATCACGTATCTCAACGGCTTCGCGTGAACCGGTTGATGCGCCACTGGGTACTGCAGCGCGTCCGATAGTGCCATCAGCTAAGATAACATCGGCTTCAATCGTTGGGTTACCGCGCGAGTCTAAAATCTCACGAGCGCGAATGTCTTTAATTGCGGTGACGTTGTTGGTTTCTTCAGCGTACATAATGTCTGTTAATTCCTTTGGTCATGCCAAGTTTATGGGATAAATAACGGCAACTAGAATATAAAAAGATAAAACAAAATATCGTATAGCAATGCGCCAAAAACAGCCTTATTTATTTATATAATCGGCTATTTTTAAGCATTATTAAAGGTTTTTTTAGTACCTTAACTGTTGGCTACAGTGCTTGGCATCATAGCATAAATTTTGCCAAACTGCCCTTACCTTACAGCAACTTACCGCCATAAAACCATGCACTGTTAGCAATATTGATAATTATTTATCTGTCTCATTGCCTATGATATCAAAAGTGATAGTAATCCTATGATTTTGTGAGTGGTTGCCTTTTATTACTAGGGCGTGTCCTCATTTTAAAAATGGTGATAAAAATGAGTTAAATTGCCGTTAAACAAGGAAAATAGTGCAGATAATATCGGGATATTAGCCAACTATTTGACGATGTTTGGCAAAATTTAGCCATTTTTAGCCCATTTAGGTATTATTGTTTAGTTTGAGGACACGCCCTAGAGTTCGATACTGTATTATCAAGCTCTACCTTTGTTTTAAATCGGGTTAAGCGTAACGCATTCATTAATACCGAAATAGAACTAAGCGCCATAGCAGCGGCAGCAATCATAGGATTCAAGAAACCAAAAGCTGCCAGCGGAATACCTAAACAATTATAGATAAAGGCAAAAAATAAGTTTTGCTTAATATTACGCACCGTCGCATTAGCGATTTTCTGCGCCGCATCAATATGCATCAATGACTCACCCATCAAGCGTGCAGACGCACTGTGCTGGGCGACATCGGTACCTTCAAACATCGCAAAGCTAGCATCTGCAGTTGCCATCGCTGGCGCATCATTGACACCATCGCCTGCCATCGCCACTTTATGACCAGCCGTTTGCAATAAAGCCACTTGGCTGGCTTTATTACGCGGGCTCATTTTACCGTACGCTTGCGCGATACCCAGCTGCCCTGCTACATGGTCAACGACTGATTGTTTGTCACCACTCATCAAAATGACATTAATACCAGCATCTTGTAGCGCAGTAATCGCTTGCGGGGTATCTGCCTTTAAGTCGTCTGCTAAAGCGAAAGCACCCAAAGCTTCGTCATTAATGCTAATAGCAACGGTACTGGCAATTTGCCATACTTTGGGCATTAGCTTAGGCAGCGTCAAATTAGCAAACTCTGCGGTGCCGACTTTTACCAGTCCAAGCCCTTCGATGTTTGCTTGAATACCTGCGCCTTTGATAACGCTGATATCAGTCACATTCATTAATGGCAAATGACGCTCGGTGGCAGCATTAATAAGCGCAGTGGCGAGCGGATGGCTGGCATGCGCTTCGACACTGGCGGCAATTTGTAATACATCGTCAACAGCAAGTGATTTATCGACCATCACCTGATCGACGATGGTCGGCTTACCAATGGTCAATGTGCCAGTTTTATCGAGTACGACCGTATCAATACTACCAGCAGCTTCAAGGCTTTGCGCGTCTTTAAACCAGACACCATGACGCGCAGCAACCCCCATACCTGCCATGATAGCGGCTGGTGTGGCCAAGCCAAGCGCACACGGACAGGCAATCACCAGTACCGATACTGCGTGCATTAATGCTGTATCAACCATACCGGTCAACCACCACGTCAGCCCAAAAGTGACCAAGGCAATCGTCACCACTACTGGCACAAAAATAGCGGTGACCCTATCTGCCAGACGCGCCAGATTGGCTTTTGAGCCTTGGGCATCGCTAAGTGCTTGTACCATATCACCCAGCTTGGTATCACTGCCTTTGGCGCGTACGCGGTAGAGCAAGCTACCGTTTTCTACCAACGCCCCTGCCAATATCCCATCACCCTGCTCTTTTTTAAGCGGTACCGACTCGCCGGTTAAATGGCTTTCTACACACCAGCCGCTGCCATCGATAACTATCCCATCGGTTGCCACGCGGCTGCCTTGCTTAGCACGCAAGATATCGCCGACTTGTACCTCTTGTAAAGCGACATTATGGAAGTCACCATTTGGCTGCTGTTGTTCGACTTCATCAGGCGTCAGTGACAATAATAAATCGATACTGTTGAGACTGTGTTTTTTGGTGCGCTCTTCAAGATACTTACCCGTTCGCACAAAAGCGATGACCATCACCCCTGCTTCAAAATATACCGCAGGACTGCCATCTATACCGTGACCACCAGCATGACCACTTTGCAATAGACTATTCAAAGTGCCGTCGCCATGTGTCAGCCATAGATATGTTGAATACGCCCAAATGGTCACCGTACCAATGACCACCAATACATCCATATTGGCAAGACCGCCTTTGATAGACGCCCAAGCGCTTTTATAAAACGGCAATGCCAGCCCAAACTGTACAATCGTCGCTAGGACAAACTGTATCCAAACCGGTGGCATCCACGCCATACCCTGACCAACCAGCATGCCTGCCATACCAACCAAGAACGGCACTAAACAGACCCACAAACCAATCAAGCGCCATGGGTACTGAGTGGCCGTATCTTCATCCGTCTGTGCAAACAAACTATCAGCCGCTTGCAAATTGGCAATAAAGCCTGTTTTATTTACCCACTCTGTCACTTGTTCAGGCGTGGTCTGCGTCGGATCATAATCCACGTTGGCAGTCTCACCAGCGAAGTTCACACTGACTTCATAGATCGCAGGCTTTTTATTCAATACCTTTTCGATTCGTGATGCACAGGCCTGACATGTCATCCCCTCAATCGCCAGTTGCAAATGCGCACGCTTGGGTGCAAGCGACGTATTGGACTGGATATCAGTCTCAACATCGTAGGCGTTTTGCTGCTGATTATGAGCATCGGTACGGAGAGAATCATTCATAGATAGAACTCGATATGGCGTTTGTAAAATAGGATAAAATATAAAAAGCACGCATAAAAATAACAGAGGGTTTAATTATTATACTAAAAAACATAATGATAATGAATGTTAAATGCGCATAGTTTAGCATTACTTTAGCGCAGCCACTAAAAAACCAGCTATAGCAGCTGGTTTTTCGTTTACCCCAATTAGCAATTAAGCGTTTGCAACGGTGGCATCAAAGCCTGCCTCATCGATAGCAGCAGCAATTGCCTCTATACTGGTTTTGCTGTCATCGAAGGTTACTGTCGCTAAATTATCAGCCAGATCAACAGAGATAGTCTCTACCCCATCGATTTCGCTAGTAGCAGTATGGACACTTGCCACACAGCCACCACAAGTCATGCCATCGATTTTAATAATACGGGTTTGGTTTGCCATGGTAGGCTCCTTATTTTTATTGGTGAATACACTGCTTTTATAATTGTCTTTATACACATATAGGCAGTTCTAAATAAAATTGATACGTTGGCAGGTTAGCAACCACGTGCTACTGTTATCAATTTTTCTTGCTTGCTGTTCGCAAGCGTGACAGAGGCTGCGAAAAATTTACTCCAGTAGCACTCGTATCGGTTTTAAAGTAAATTAACTATACTTATAAATACAGTATGAAACTAGCATAAGCCGAATCAAGGTCAACAACAAGTCCGTTTGGTTGTAACTTTATTAAAGCAGTTTTTATTTAAGTGTTTTTTATAAAATTACGGTTTGTTAAAGTATTGCCATTAATCATCATACCGTGGATTTTGCGGGGCATCGATAGGAAACGGTTGGGTGACATAATCGACCGTACTAATGGCCGCCACAAAAGCATGGATGGTCGTTTGCGTATCATCATAACGTATGAACGCAATACTATTATCAGTATCTAGCTCAATTTCAGTGACGCCTGTGATATTCTTTAGCGCTGTCATCACGCTTTCTAACCCCTCGGTATCATCGATATTTTCGATACTTACTTGCGCAATTTTAATTGCCATGGTCTTATCCTCTCATCATTGACGTTATTACTGCGTATCCAATACCTCAAAACCTTTGACCAAATCATCTATCTGCTTCAGTTGGCGTAAAAATGGCTCTAACTGGCTCATACGCAGCGCACAGGGCCCATCACATTTAGCAGTTTCTGGGTTTGGGTGTGCCTCTAAAAACAGCCCTGCCAATCCAGTCGCCATACCTGCGCGTGCCAGAGTGGTGATTTGCTCACGGCGTCCACCAGCACTGTCGCTACGTGCACCCGGTTGCTGCAAACTATGGGTCACATCAAAAAACACCGGAATATCCATCTGCTTCATGGTATCAAAACCCAGCATATCGACGACTAAGTTATTATAACCAAAGGCACTGCCGCGCTCACAAAGAATAAGCTTGTCGTTACCTGCTTCAAGGCATTTATTAACGATATGGCGCATCTCATGTGGCGCTAAAAACTGCGCCTTTTTAATATTAATAATGGCATCTGTCTTGGCCATCGCATGGACTAAATCCGTCTGACGCGATAAAAAAGCAGGCAGCTGGATAATATCGGCAACCTCAGCAACTGGCGCCGCTTGATGCGGCTCATGCACATCGGTAATAATCGGCACATTAAACTTTTCTTTAATTTGTCCAAGCCAATCGATACCCTGTTCTAATCCAGGGCCGCGATACGAATGCAGGCTTGAGCGATTGGCCTTATCAAAACTGGCTTTAAACACATAGTCAATACCCAACCTTTGGCAAATATCGACATATTGCTCAGCAATTTCAAACGCCATCTCTTTTGACTCTAAGACGTTCATACCACCGAATAACACAAACGGCTGATCGTTGCCGATGTTGATGGTGTTGTTATTAGGGGTATTAAGCTCAATATGTGATTGTGCCGTTAATAAATTTTCCATGAAGTGCTGGCCCTCGTTATTGTTATAAATAATTGGTATGAATAGTTGTTATAAATACGTCTATCCCATATTGTAACCGATAGCCCGATGAAAAAAAGTGTCCAAGCGTAATTGGGCGTAATTAGCCCCTATAGTCAGTCCTCAATAAAATAAGTACAAATATTATAGCGAGCTACTAGGGCGTATCCTCATTTTGAAATGGTGATAAAAATGAGATAAATTGCTGTCAAACAAGGAAAATAGCACAGATAATATCAAGATATTAGCCAGCTATTTGACGCAGTTTGGCAAGATTTAGCCCATTTAGTTGATTTTGTTCAGATTGAGGACATGCCCTAGGATAAGTTTTCCTTGCTTGCTGTGCCTACGCAGACAAAGGCGGCGCAAAACTTATCCCAGTAGCACTGTATTTTTTATAGTAGATCGACTATATCGATAATATTAACTGCACAACAATCAAAACGTCATCATAAAAAAGCCAAAAAAAAGACCAATCCGCAGATTAGTCTTTTTTGAAGTTTTGTTCGTCATTAAGCTTAACGCTTATTTATTATCGCTATAAGTTCTTGCGGCTTTTACCAAGCTATTAAACAGTGGATGACCACCGCGTGGTGAGCTGGTAAATTCTGGATGGAACTGTACGGCGATGAACCAAGGATGATCGGCAATCTCAACCGACTCTACCAAATGCTGCTTGGCAGAATACCCTGAAACCATCATACCAGCTTGCTCTAATGGCTCGATATATCGACTGTTCATCTCATAACGATGACGATGACGCTCAGTAATATTGGTTGCGCCATAGATTTGGGCAAGCTTACTACCAGCGACCAATTCAGCTTGCTGGGCCCCTAAACGCATGGTGCCACCAAGGTCTGAATCGTCACTACGAATCTGCAATTCGCCGCGCTCATCCAACCATTCGGTAATCAAGCCAATGATAGGTTCAGCCGCCGTACGATGGAACTCAGAAGAATTAGCATCGATATGCAGCACGTTACGCGCGTATTCAATGACTGCCAACTGCATACCTAAGCAAATACCTAGATACGGCACCTTGTTTTCGCGTGCATAGGTAATGGCTTTCATTTTGCCCATCGTGCCACGTTCACCGAAACCACCGGGTACCAAAATAGCATCGGCGTCGCTCAGGCGGGCAAATAACTTATCGTCGCTCTCTAATAGCTCGGCATCGATATAATCAATTTTTACATCCGCTTTATGAGTGATACCTGCGTGTAGCAATGCTTCGTTGATAGACTTATAGGCATCAGGTAGCTCGACGTATTTGCCAACCATCGCCACTGTCACCGTCGCTTCAGGGTTTAGCTGCGCTTCGACTACTTTATCCCAATCGCTTAAATCCGCTTCTGGCAAATCAAGACCAAAACGCTCACAGATTAAGTCATCTAAATCTTGCTCATGTAAGGTACGCGGTATTTGATAGATACTTTGCGCATCTTCACACATGATGACCGCACGCTCTTCGACATTGGTGAATAGCGCAATCTTACGGCGGTTGTCTTGAGAGATGTGATGATCAGAGCGGCAAATTAAAATATCTGGCTGTAAACCAATAGAACGTAGCTCTTTTACCGAATGCTGGGTAGGCTTGGTCTTAGTTTCACCCGCGCTGGCAATATAAGGCACCAGTGTTAAATGCATCAGCATGGCGCGATTACGGCCTAGCTCTACTTGCATTTGGCGCACCGCTTCCATAAACGGCAATGACTCGATATCACCCACTGTCCCACCAATCTCGATGATGGCAACATCGTAGCCTTCGCCACTAGCAATGATTTTGCTTTTGATTTCGTCAGTGATATGCGGAATCACCTGCACCGTACCACCAAGATATTCGCCGCGACGCTCTTTATTCAGGACGTTCTGATAAATACGGCCACTGGTAAAGTTATTGCTCTTACTCATCTTTGAATGGCGTAAAAAACGCTCATAGTAGCCCAAATCTAAATCAGTCTCTGCGCCATCTTCAGTGACGAATACTTCGCCATGTTGAAACGGGCTCATCGTCCCTGGATCGACGTTGATATACGGATCCATTTTGGTCATCGTCACGTTTACGCCACGCGCTTCTAAGACGGCAGCAAGAGAAGCGGCGGTGATACCTTTTCCTAGTGAGGACACTACCCCACCGGTCACAAATATAAACTTGGTCATAGTACTCTGTCGGTAATTGGTAAAGAAGGATTTTACTAAAAATACGGCACAAAATATAGGGCAAAAGCACAAACTCTTTGAAACATTCCGTTTTTAGCGTACAGCGGTTATAAGCGCATCGCTATTATAGCCCACTACCCAATTAAAAAGGCCGTAACAAAAAAAACCCACCCCGAAGGATGAGTTTTTTATAATACAATTCTAATGCTTAGATTAGAATAAGTATTCTAGACCGCCACCAACTGCAAATACATCAGCATCATTATCTTCCCAATCAGCTGAGTTTTGACCAATATAAGCATGAGCAATCATGTTGTCTTTATACATGTACTTGCCACCTAGGACGATTTGGTCAGAATCATAATCTTCCAAGCCAGCTAGGTTATCAGTTTTGTTGTACTGTAGGTATACAGAAGCTGGACGAGCAAAGTTAGCCAGACCCATCTCAGCACTTACTACTAGACCTTTTTCTTTATCAGAGCCATCAAAGTCATAATCAGTTTGCTGATATAGAGCACCTAGCATCACTGGTGCCGCGATGAACTTACCTAAATCGACAGTAGCAGTACCACGGATAACATCACCGGCACCAGCATCCATATCTTTAGTATAAGCAACACCAGCAGTGTAGCCAGTACCTTGGTCAAACATCAATGACGCACCGTAACCGTTGTTACGATCATCGTTGTCTTCAACGAAGCTTTCGTCAGCAGAGTACTGTAGTGCTAGCTCTAATGGTAGGCCAGCATATTTTGGCGCAATCCAAACGATTGAGTTGTCTTGACGCTCATCGCTTTGCATATTTAGCGCTTCAACAACACCACCGTCAGCAAGCGTGTTGCTGCCTAAGTTATCCCAAAAGCCTTCAGTAACAGTCACGTTGTTTACGTAATCTAGTACAGAGGTGTTACGACCAAAGCGGAACTCACCAGTAGTTTTGTTGGCTAAACCCAAGAAAGTATCACGGCTTTTAAAAGTTTGAGAACCTTCACCGTCGATATCAACGCCATACTCTAACTGATACACAACATCAGTGTTGGCAGTCATAGCTTCAGAGCCTTTAAAACCTAAACGTGATGCGTTTGAGTTAATTTGTAACGAGTTTGAATCATCATCACCAATAACGTCATCAGCATTAACGTAGTCAGCAGTAACGAATGCTTTACCATAGATTTGTGGTGCTGCGTTGGCTGCAGATACAGATAGAGCAGCAACTGCTGTAGCTAAAAGTAGTTTTTTCATGGGGTATCTCCACTTTACAATTTTAGTAATGAGCGAGCTATTATTAGCTGGTACTCATAATGGTATCGTCACAAATCCTCAAAGATATAATGTGTAACTGGCTACCGAGATTAGTCAGAAACAAGTGTGGCGAAGTTCTATTACCGTAAGATAAAAAAACCAGAACTTACATAGCTAGGATAAAAACCGTAACTGCTATGTAAACTTAGGTTTTTATTGCTCCATTGCGTAACATCCGTTACCAAACTCATACTTCGAATACAAGCATAACAACTTTGACATAATTTGCAACACATTTTTTGCATTTCGCAGTGTATTAATTAACTTATATCGTGTTAGCTATAGTTCATAAACATTGATATAAGAAATCTCTTATATACCTAAATAGAGACAGTGCTTATCGTTTAACAGCATTACTAACTATTTTTGGCTATCGTAATGCCTGTTTTTTAAGCATCAAATTTTAAGCATCAAAATAAAGCGCTACTTATGTATAAATAAGTAGCGCTCATAAAAATCACAAGTTTTTTAATAGATTATGTGCCCAACATACCGATTTAGATGCTGGCTTTTAGGTCAAGTCGTGCTTGATGCAACAGTGGCTCAGTATAACCACTTGGCTGCTCGCGACCTTTAAAGACCAAATCACAAGCGGCTTTGAAGGCATAAGAGTTATCAAAATCATTCGCCATTGGTCGATAGTCAGCATCACCAGAATTTTGCTCGTCGACGACTTTTGCCATACGTTTCATCGCCTCCATCACTTGCTGCTCACTGACAATACCGTGATGTAACCAGTTGGCAATGTGCTGGCTGGAGATACGCAATGTTGCACGGTCTTCCATCAAACCAACATCATTGATATCCGGCACTTTAGAGCAACCAACGCCTTGGTTTACCCAACGTACGACATAGCCTAAAATGCCCTGAGCGTTGTTTTCTAGTTCTTGTTGCTTCTCTTCCTCTGTCCAATTGGTGTCTTTTGCCAATGGAATGGTCAAGATATCGTCTAAGCTGGCACGCTCGCGTGATTTTAGACTGTCCTGAACATCAGCGACATTCACCTGATGATAGTGCATGCTGTGCAAGGTCGCCCCTGTTGGTGACGGTACCCATGCAGTACTAGCGCCTGCTTTTGGATGCGCAGCTTTGGTGTCCATCATCTCTTTCATCTCATCAGGCTTCGCCCACATGCCTTTACCGATCTGAGCATGACCTTGTAGACCTGTTTCAAGTCCGACATCAACGTTCCACTGCTCATACGCTGGTTGCCATGCTTGCGACTTCATATCACCTTTACGCACAAACGGTCCGGCGTTCATGCTGGTATGCATCTCGTCACCAGTACGATCCAAGAAACCCGTGTTAATAAAGATAATGCGCTCTTTTGCTTGGCGAATGGCCTCTTTTAGGTTGACCGTCATGCGGCGTTCTTCATCCATCACACCGATTTTTATGGTATTACGTTCTAAGCCTAATAAATCCTCTGAAGCATCAAACAAATCATTGGCCATTTTTACTTCATCAGGGCTGTGCATTTTTGGCTTAACGATATACATCGAGCCTTCACGTGAGTTTGATAGCTCAGTTTTACCTTTTAAATCATTCAAAGACAATAGCGGGGTAATCAGTGCATCCATCAAACCTTCGAATATCTGTTCTTGACCGTTACCCAAGTCAACTAAGATAGCAGGGTTTTGCATCAAGTGACCGACGTTACGGAGCAACAATAGCGAGCGACCCGGTAAGGTGAACGAGCTACCATCTGGCGCGGTATATTCACGGTCTGGGTTTTGTTTGCGCGTACGGGTTTTGCCACCTTTTTCAAAGGTCTCTTGCAAATCACCATTCATCAATCCCAGCCAGTTATGATAGGCTTCGACTTTTTCTTCAGCATCGACAGCAGCGATTGAGTCTTCACAATCCTGAATAGCGGTAATTGCTGATTCTAATAATACGTCTTTAATATGTGCTGGGTCATCTTTACCAACGGGATGACTGCCATCGATTTGAATTTCAGCATGCAAGTTATTGTTCTTTAATAGGATAGCCGTTGGGCTATCTGCATCACCAACATAACCTGAAAACTGTGCGGCATCTTTTAGTTGCGTGCTACTATCACCTTGAGCAACTTCAAGCTTGCCCTCAACCACTTTAAAGCCAGTCGCATCAGTATAAGAGCCCGATGCTAGCGCAAAGCTTTCATCTAAGAATTTTTTGGCGTAGGCCACAACAGCTGCGCCGCGAGTTGGGTTATAGCCACCCTTTGCTTCTTGACCATTGTCATCACTGATGACATCCGTACCATATAGAGCGTCGTACAAACTACCCCAACGGGCGTTGGTCGCGTTCAGTGCATAGCGAGCATTACGTACTGGAACAACCAGCTGCGGTCCAGCAATCTTTGCAATCTCGTCATCGACATTTTCGGTGCTGACTTTGAAGTCATCGCCTTCTGGCAACAGATAGCCGATTTCTTGCAAGAATGCCTTGTAAGCGGGGTAATCAATTTCACCATTTTGGGCAGGATTGTCTAGATGCCACTGGTCAATCTGCGCTTGAATTTTTTCACGAGTCTCTAGTAGCGCCTTGTTACGTGGGGTAAATTCTTTAATAACCTTTTCAAAACCCGACCAATAACCGTCTGAATCAACACCGACTTTCGGTAGCACTTCGTTTTCAATAAAGTCATACAATTGCTGATCAATGGCAAGAATACCTTTTTGAATACGATTGACGTTAGAAGACTGGCTCATGTTGTTATCCTTAATCTGTTCGTGAGGTGAGTTAGTGCTGAGTTGTGACCGTAACGGTTTGAAAATGCTAAATCTAAAGTGCTTATCTCAAATTTGGCTGAGATAAATAGCAAACATGACAACGCAAAGTATCAGCTGTTATTGAGCAGCCAATTATCCAATAATATAGTGTCTATTCCATAGACTAGTGGTGATTTTCGACTGCCTTTAGCCAGACCTGTCTACAAATATGATGTTTTGCTACAGGATTGGCAATTGTTATACTGCATGCCACTGACCACTAAGTGACAATCAATAGTAAGACAAAATGCCCGAAAAGCAAAATACCATCCTACTATCAAGTAATAAAATAAACAGGAAAATGGTATTCACCAAGTAAATAATGAAACTATATAATATATGATAAGCCATAAAGCGTAAGCCTTATACATCATTAGCAATACTTGAGAGTCACTGTTTTATACGCCAATTATAAACTGTAAGTAATCATTTCAATACCTATTTATGCTTAACCGTTATCTATTAATGAATATCCGTTAGAATATATCGGACACAATAAATGATGTTGAATAGGTCATTTATTGTGTCCATCACCCGTAAATAGAGCCCATTTAAACTATGACTATAAATCAGAACAACCCCTTAATACCACAGACATCAATAGAAGATATTAAAGAAGATAGCGTCGATATCACCCAGTTACGCACACCCATAAAAGTAGACTTGTCACCTATCTATAAATTTTTGGGCGCTAGAACCACACAATCTTGGGTTGAGGCGGCTCTCGCGAACTTGCCGTTAATCATTCAGGATCATGCCAATTGCGAAAAAAAAGCCGCTGGTACCGCGATGAACTTGATATTTCGCTATGAGTTTTCTTATGAACTACAGCGTAAATTGGCACAGCTGATACGTGAGGAGATGCTACATTACGAGCAAGTGCTCGGCATCATGAATGAGCGCGGTCAGGTCTGGGAATATCTGAGTGCAGGCCGCTATGCCAAAGGTATGCTAAAGCATAAACGTACTTACGAGCCAGCAGCGATGGTAGATGTGTTGATTATTGGGGCATTTATTGAGGCGCGCTCTTGCGAGCGCTTTGCGGCACTTGCTGAGGTTATCGATGATGAGCGTTTGGCTAAATACTATCGTTATCTATTAAAGTCAGAAAGCCGTCATTTTGAGGATTATTTGGCACTGGCACAATCACTATCTGAGGAGAATATTGATGAGCGTGTGGCATTTTTTAAAGCAATAGAAGCAGAGCTAATATCAAGTCCAGACACTGAGCTACGTTTTCATAGCGGCTCCCCTGCTTAAAGGCAGTCAAAATATCTGAGAATTACTACAGTGCTACTGGGATGAATTTTGCGCAGCCTCTGCGTATGCAGCACGCCAGAAAAATTTATACCAATAGCACACTAATACAGCCGTACTAGTTTTAGTGTTCATCACTATATATAGCGTTAGCTATCGCTTTGTCAAAAAAAGTGAAGTAACGGATTAGAGTATTGAACTCGATCAGTTACTTCACTTTTTTACTTCTATTTAATTTCGCTTATTACAATAAATGGTTATTTGTCGTCTTCCATTAACGAGCTATCATACTGTTTGGTGTTTTTGGCAACATTATGCGGGTCATGGTCGTCAGTGACTCTTTCTGCCGCAGCTGGATTGACCTTTTGCAAGGCATCATCAGGAACGATACCATTGTTATCGTCTGCATCTTTTAACTCATGATTGTTATTGAATGTATTATTCATAATGACTCCTTATAGCAATTTATCGCAATGTTTTTATCGCAAAACTCCTTCTATATAACCTGCGATTTCTAGAGTACTGCAAAAGGACTATCAATCCTTGTCGTCAGGGTTTAGTACACGTGTCTGGGCGTTATCAACGCTTGCATAGCGATTCCTATCGTTTATTTCTGTGCTTTTAGAAGCATCATCAACAGTCGTATGTTCATTGACGCCTTCATCAAAAGCATTGCCTTCTTGGTCACGGCGATCAGGCTGACGTGCAGGATTGTCATTATCGTTCACGTGTTTTGAGTCAAAGACCCCTGTTTCAAACGTTTCCGTTCCTTTATTGATATTCGTATTATCTACAATACTATCGTCGGTAGACATCACATTATAACTATCATGGTGGATATCTTCGTGCATATGGTCACCATGCTCGACATCATCACTGGCGTATCTTGTACCAATGACTGTTTCTTGGAATGTCTGGGTACTTTTATCCTCGTTATCATGACCTAAGGTAGTAGCATCAGGTGCTAAGATAGCCTCGGCAATACCATCATGTGTCCTATCATTATGAATCTCATGATTGTCGACCTGGTCATCGATAGGCGTTTTAGTCAACGCGGGGTCTTTGGTTTGCATATCTTTATTTTGCATAGTGATATCCTTATATTTTTAACTCAGCTTTGTTATTATTTTATTGGCCACTAGATGTCTGACGACGCTTATCTATAGAAGCTCATTTTTATAAAGGCTCATTGATATAAGATAAAATAGTCACTTATATTATGAGAACTTACTTCTCGCTTTCTTGACTCAAATCATGAGCATCTAAATCTGCAACGTTTTTGCCGCCTGCTGGTAAATCCTCTTCCTTGCGCGGATCAGAATATATCTCATCGGTTTCTTGCGACTCTTGTTGTGGACCATCAATATCGGGTTCATGCTTACGTCCTTCATAGCTATCTTGGCTATTTTTTGGATGTAGTAGAGATGGGTCATCGACCAATACTTTTTCTTCATTGGTATGTCTATTAGCTGTCATAGCGTATCCCTCGCGTTGGTATATTAATTTTTTTAATCCGAACGTCTAGAGCAGTCACTACTTATCCGTGCGCAAATCCTCTTCAATAAAAGAAGTTTGCTCTTTCTCACTCAGCTGTTCAGGTGTGTCCGCTTGTTTATTGTCTTTTAGGTTTTTCTCAATTTTCTGACCGTCAGCTTGTTCTGCTGCTTTTTTGATATCTGACGTATCGTTCGTCGTATTACTCATAATGTCTCCATATTTTTATAATTGGTTAACTGATATAGTTAAAATACTTTAAAAGCGCTACGATACTGCGGGTATAGTTTTTTTGCAGCCTCTGTCTGCGTAGGCACAGCAAGCAAGAAAAAACGGTACCCGCAGTACGTGATGTGATGTAGCGATATTACTTCTCACTGACTATATTAAGTATAAGAAGAATACTGAGTAATGCACCAGTGTACTGCCGTATCAATATGTGAATAAATGTGAGGTTACAAGACAGTTTGTAACTCGTATTGCCTAGAAAAACAAAAAGCCAATGATGGATGATGATCCATCATTGGCTTTTTAAATGCAGCGATGACTAGAGTCAGCCCCCTATAAAATAAATACAATGCTACTGGGATGAATTTTGCAAGGCTGGCTAGACTGTCTCTCCCACCCCGCTAACAACTTTTAATAAATACTCTTGGGCGCTATGCGGTACCTCATCCGCTGCTGGCTGAAGCTGCTGCCATACACCATCACCATCAAGCGTCCAAGCTTGGGTATTATCTTTTAGGTAATTCAGCAAGCCATCTTCATAGACCTGCTTAAACAGCTTTTTATCTTCAATCGGAAACGCCACTTCGACTCGATGGAATAAATTGCGATCCATCCAGTCGGCACTACCGCAATATAAGCGCTCGTCTCCGTTATTATAAAAGTAATAAATGCGCGTGTGCTCTAAAAAACGACCAATGACAGAGCGCACAGTGATGTTTTCGGACAGCCCTTTTACTTGTGGGCGTAGACAACACATAGAGCGCAAAATCAGCTCAATTTTGACCCCTGCTTGCGAGGCATCATATAGCTTGCCAATCAAACGCCGTTCGGTTAGGGCGTTGACTTTGACGATGATATGAGCGCGCTTGCCAGCCTTGGCATGAGCGATTTCATCATCGATAAAACTCATTAGTTTTTCATGCAGCGTAAAGGGCGCGTGCAGGAGCTTTTTGAGGCTGGCAGGTTTGCCCATACCAGTCAGCTCTTGGAATATCTTATGCACGTCTTCTGAGATGTCAGCATCTGCGCTAAACAAACCATAATCAGTATAAACTTTGGCATTGGCGGCGTGATAGTTGCCCGTCCCTAAATGCACATAGCGGCGGATTCTGTCGTCCTCACGGCGTACAATAAGCATGAGCTTGGCATGGGTTTTGTAACCGACGATGCCATACACCACAACTGCCCCTGCTTCTTGTAAGTAGTTGGCAACCGCGATATTAGAGGCTTCATCAAAACGGGCGCGCAACTCGATGACGGCAGTAACTTCTTTGCCATTACGGGCAGCGGCGGCCAGTGCTTTAACGATTTCTGAATTGGTGCCTGAGCGATACAGCGTCTGCTTAATTGCCAACACTTTTGGATCGCTGGCGGCTTGCCACAATAGATTGATAATGGGCGAAAACGCATTGAAAGGATGGTGTACCAGCACATCTCTTTTGCGCATAGCTGCAAACATACTGGTCGATTTATCCAGCTTATCCATCTCACGGCGGAACACTTTTGGCACGATATGAGTAAAAGGCTCGTAACGCAGTGCTGGAATATTAAAATCAAACAACAAACGCGTTAAGTTGACAGGACCATTGACCCGGTATAGCTGATTATCATGCAGATCAAACTCATTGAGCAAGTAATCACTAATAGGTACCGGACAGTCAGTAGTCACCTCCAAACGCACTTTATCACCAAAGCGGCGGTTTTCTAGCTCGCCTTCTAATGCTTTGGCAATATCCTCGACATCATCTGCCAAATCCAAATCGGCATTGCGCGTCAGCCTAAATTGATGGCAGCCAGTGACATTCATCCCAGGAAACAGCTCACCAATGTGCTCATGAATGATGGCCGATAGCATCACGTGGTGCTCTTTGCCGCCCGTTAGCTCATCGGGTAGACGAATCACCCGCGGCAAACTGCGCGGTGCAGGTACAATCGCTAGATTGATATCGCGACCAAAGGCATCTTTGCCCTCTAATGTAGCGATGAAGTTTAGGCTCTTATTGACCAAACGTGGAAATGGATGCGCAGGATCAATACTGATGGGTGTCAAGACTGGCGATACTTGTTCAGTAAAATAACGCTTCATCCAAGCGGATTGCTCGGCATTGAGCTCATCGCGCTTGAGATAACGGATGTCTTCCTTAGCGAGCGCTGGTAGGACATCTTCGTTAAGAATGCGATATTGCTCAGCAATTGCATCATGCGTTATCGTCGATATTTCGTTCAGCACTTCACTGGGGCGCATACCGTGGGCGCTGGTCGAAATATCTGCAATATTAAGTTTTTGCATGATGCCAGCGACACGAATCTCAAAAAACTCATCGATATTTGACGAAAAGATAATTAAAAAGAACAGGCGCTCAAGGAGCGGATGGTAAGGACTGGCGGCCTGTGCTAAGACACGCAGATGAAACTGTAATAAGGACAGGTCACGATTGATATAACTGCTGGGTGAATAGCTGCCGTCTTCTGAACGCTGCCATGCAATCTGGGTTAGGTTCTCATTGTTATCTTTTACATTGGCCTGATTACTAACGCTATTAATGCTATTAAGCTCATTAACATCAATCATGTCATTGATGTGATTACCCTTGTCCTGCTTATCATTCACACCTACCATGTCATCGCTCCTTTTTTATTATCGATACGCCGTCATCTTTTTAAAAACAACATTTCCGACAACCGCTTTGTTAGCATTTTTTATTATCATCATGCTTATGAAATACGGCCACCATTTAACATCGCTGCCCGTTTAACTTTATAACAATTGAGGCGAGCAGTTACGCTGCTTATTAATTAAGCTGATTGTGGCAATGCCGCATTTTTCATCCGTTTTTTGATGATACGCTGTTTATTACGTAAGCGTCTATCGCTCTGATTGTCTTGGTAGTATTTGGGGTTGGTCAGCATGGCGATCAGTAGCGCTGACTCATCACGGTTTAGATTGGCCGCCGATTTATCAAAGTAATGCTGAGCCGCGGCTTCGACACCATAAATACCATTGCCAAACTCTGCTACGTTTAGATAAGCCGTCAAGATACGCTGTTTGTCCCAAAGTGTTTCAATCATTACGGTAATAATGGCTTCCTCACCCTTACGCACATACGAGCGATGCGAGGTCAAAAACAAGTTCTTTGCCAATTGCTGGCTAATCGTTGAGCCACCAGCAGACATTTTACCCGTTTCTTCGTTTTTCTTACGCGCCGCCTCGATACCTTTCATATCAAAACCATTATGCTCACTAAACGTCGAATCCTCACTGGCTATTGCCGCTTGTTTGGCCGACTTGGCAATGGCATCATACTCTGCCCACGTCTGGGTGACTGTACCGCCTGTTAAACGATGGGTCAGCATAAACATACTGTTATTAATGGGCTGGGTTTTCCAAATTAACAGTAGTCCAGCGACCAACACATGGAATGCCACAACCAACAACATTATTGCCAATAATAGCCGTTTGAAAAACTTGCCAAAACTTGCCATGCGCGATATCCAAATGATTGAAAAAGTAATAAAATAAAGTAGAACATTCTGAGTAGAAGCGTTTAAGTAACAAGCCGTCAGTGAAAACGCTACGCCAATCCTCATAAATCGGTAACGATAAACAGCAAGTCATCTTACCTAATCTCACAATCGCTGTCATTATTTACCCCACTTCTTTATCATGTCACAGCGTTTCGACAAAAAACTTCATAACAAGACGAAGCAATACTCACGTTTTGGATAAAAAGCTAAAAGCAAGTACGATGCGGCCAATATTAAGGCGAGAGAATAACTATGGACGATAATGACATAAAAGCATTGCGAGCGCGTATGATTGACGCAAACCCCAGCCTTGCTAGTGCTAAAAACGGTGCTGAAAATAGCGTTGATGATATTGATAAATGGTGGCTACTTGGAACCTCTGGCTGTCATTTATGTGATATCGCTGAGCAGCTAATCATACAGTTTCAAGCGGTACAGCCTATCACTTATAAGATTGTCGATATCGCCGATTTCGATGAGCCGCTTATGATGGAGTTTGCCACCACTATCCCCGTTATTTTGACGCCAACCCAACGCTTAAATTATCCGTTTTCCGTGATGGATTTGCAGCAATTATTAATGGCTTCATAACAATATTAAATGCCTGATAAAACCAATAATCGCTTCTGGCATGCCAATCGTAAAACTTTAGTAGCGAGAACTTTATGAAAGAGTTAAAACCTGTTTTAAAGAAAACCACTTTAAAGAAAACCACTTTAAAAAAAGTCACTGAAATCGAAGACTTGCGCCGTGTCGCTGAACGTAAAGTGCCGCGTATGTTTTATGATTATGTCGACTCAGGCTCATGGACTGAGACCACTTATCGCAGCAATGAGACCGACTTTGACCGTATTAAATTGCGCCAGCGGGTATTGGTCAATATGGACAACCGTCGTCTGGCAACGCATATGATTGGTGAGCCAGTCAAGATGCCTGTCGCCATCGCCCCCACTGGTTTTACTGGCATGATGTGGGCGGATGGCGAGATTCATGCCGCGCGGGCCGCCGAAAAATTTGGCGTGCCTTTTTCATTATCGACCATGAGTATCTGCTCTATCGAAGATGTGGCAGAAAATACTAATGCGCCCTTTTGGTTTCAGTTATATGTCATGCGCGACCAAGAGTTTATGGCCAATCTGATCCGCCGTGCCAAAGCTGCCAATTGCTCAGCACTGATATTGACCGCTGATTTGCAAGTATTGGGTCAACGCCACAAAGACATCAAGAATGGTCTGTCTGCACCACCGAAACCAACTCTTACCAATATATTGAATCTCATGACCAAGCCTGAATGGTGCCTAAATATGCTGGGTACTAAAAGACGCACCTTTGGTAATATCGTCGGTCATGCCAAAAACGTCGAGGATATCTCGTCACTATCAGCATGGACGGCCGAACAGTTCGATCCCGCGCTGAGCTGGGACGATGTCGCCCGTATCAAAGATATGTGGGGTGGCAAACTTATCATCAAAGGCATTATGGAGCCTGAAGATGCTATCTTAGCTGCGCGTAGCGGTGCCGATGCGCTGGTGGTTTCAAATCATGGCGGGCGGCAGTTGGACGGTGCGCTCTCTTCTATCTCTGCCCTCGCTGATATTGTACAAGCGGTACACGCTGAAAACAGCAATATTGAGGTGTGGTTAGACAGTGGTATTCGCTCAGGTCAAGATGTACTAAAGGCCATCTCGCTGGGCGCAAAGGGCACGATGATCGGTCGCGCTTTTCTTTACGGTCTAGGGGCGTATGGTGAAGATGGTGTTCGCCGCGCGCTAGAGCTGATTTATAACGAGTGTGATATCAGCATGGCATTTTGTGGTCATACCGACATCAATCAAGTCACTAATGACATCTTAGTAAAAGGTACTTATGAAAACCTTAAAATTAACCACCTTTAAGCCTGCATCGCTATAAATAATCATAACAGACTTATATAGTTAGGGTCTGTTAAACATTCAAATATTATAGCGTGCTACTGGAATTAATTTGAAAGTGGCTCAACTATAGATGACACACCCTGACCATAGCCTTTATACTCTACCGATACTTTTTCATTGATAGCTCGCTTTTATGCCCATTCAACAGTTATTAAAGACCGCGCCCGTTACCACTTTGCTACTAGCCAGCTTTATTGGACTGTTTATCTTGCAAGTGCTGACAGGCGTTGATGCCAATAACCCATCAACTCAAGCCCTGCTAAAATGGGGTGCCAATGCCTTGCCTTATACCATGGATAACGAGCCGTGGCGCTTAGTAAGTAGCGCCTTTTTACATATTGGCTTAATGCATCTGTTATTTAATGGTTTTGCCATGTACTTCTTTGGGCAAATCGCCGAGCCGATGTTTGGCTCAGTAAGGTTTTTGGCGTTGTTTTTACTGGCAGCAATCGGTGGCAACTTACTCAACAATTATGTCACGTGGCAAGGTATTTTGGATGGTACAGGGCAACCCGGTATATCAGCGGGGGCATCTGGTGGTATAATGGGTATCGGCGCGGCGTTATTAATAGCCGCACTGTTTAAGATATCGGTCAATGGCATGGTGCTCAATCTTAAAAGCCTTGTATTTATTATGGGCATCAACCTTGTGTATGGCTTTGCTGTACCTGGTATCGATAACGCGGGTCATATTGGCGGGGCGATGACAGGTCTCATCATTGCCCTGGCTTTTGCTATTGCCTACCGTCAACGTATGGCCGCTGTTATGCAAAATACAGCGATGCATCAGAGTGGTTATTTGTCTCAAAACCAAAATCAGTACATCAATCAATCCATTGATCAACATCAACCTAAATACCAAACCACCTATATAAACTCTAGTCATTCTGTTCTTAGCGAACAAAAAGCCCCATCAAAACCTGCGCTTATTTGGCAACTGCTGCCATGGGTTATCATACTACTTATTGGCGTTGGCTTTATTTGGTGGTGGCAAATCATTCACCAACAAATATTAGAGGTGCTAAATGCCATTGAATAAAGCATCTGAGTAAAGCTGCTTTATAAATAAAAAGCTGTTATTTATGACTGTCGCACTATATTAATAGCGCACAAAAACAGCTCATTCGTTTTTTGGTAGTGTTCTAAAAAGTATGCTGGCATCAGACGTAGCCATAATTGATGTAAAAGAACA
>NZ_RRYW01000098.1 GCF_014861365.1 Psychrobacter sp. FME6 | reverse complement strand
ATATAGCGATAGATGCTCATGTGACTAATACCACCATGAACGCCGGCTATTTGTTCAGGACTCCAGCTGTCTTTTAGCTTATCTGTGACCCAATCCCATACGTCAGCGATGATGCTGGGCGCATTGTTTGACCGTCTGTCACAAGCCTTGTTATTAGCATTCTTTGCTCGGTAACCGCGCAGGCCTTTATTACGCCTAAGCTCTCTTGATATGGTGCTGGGACTTCTGTTTAACGCCCTCGCTATAAATTTAATACTATGTTTTGCCCCTTTAAGGGCATAAATCTGGTATCGTTCACCTAGGCTTAGATGTGTATAGTTCATGGTTGCAATCTCACTTTGGTCGGTGGATAAAAACTTTGATGCTAGCGCATCTAGGTCTTTTTTTCACCTCACATTTGGTATTGCACTTCATGTGTTAATCTAAGCTTCACTATTAAACAGCAATCTTGGCTTTACGAATGTAGCAAAACTTTTGTATGATGGTCTTTTTGAGGATATCAAAGCATGAGCACCACATCAGCTACTGTTAACACGATAGATCAAGACGGCCCTATTACCTCTCCTACAGGTCAACCAAAAATTGGCATCATCATGGGCTCACAATCTGATTGGGCGACCATGAGCGCCGCAGCACAGTTGCTCGCAGACTTTGATATCGCTTTTGATTGTGAAGTAGTCTCGGCACATCGTACCCCAGACAGATTGTTTGACTACGCTAAGAGCGCCAAAGGTAACGGTCTACAAGTGATCATCGCTGGGGCTGGCGGTGCAGCGCACCTGCCTGGCATGTGTGCCAGTCAAACACCGCTGCCTGTTTTTGGGGTTCCTGTGAAATCATCCATGCTCAGTGGTTGGGACAGCTTGCTGTCTATCGTGCAAATGCCAAAAGGTGTGGCAGTTGGTACCTTAGCGATTGGCACAGCTGGCGCTTATAACGCTGCCCTGCTGGCGATTCAGGTCTTAGCCTTGCATGATGACTCGATTGCGACTAAGCTGGATACTCTGCGTCAAGCGCAAACCGACACCATTCTTGCTAGCCCAACACCTGGTATTATCAATAACTAATGACCTATTAGGGCGTGTCCTCAATCTAAACGATAATACCTAAATGGGCTAAAAGTGCACGTCACTTGATATTTATTTTTAGATGAGCTTTACTTAATATAAGGTGCATGCAATGCACCTTTTCCTATTTTAATCGATTGATTTTTAGATTTAATACACCAACACATTATTCATTTTTAACTCAAAGAGCCTACCATGACTACAGCCAACGCTTACCCTGTTACCCAAACCATTCGTACCATCGGGATTTTAGGTGGTGGTCAGCTTGGTATGATGCTTGCCGAAGCAGCCATACCACTGGGCTATCAATGCGTATTTTTAGAAGACAATACTGACTGCCCGGCCAGTTTATATGGTCGTGTGTTTAGCAGTGAGCAATTAGAAGACTTCATTGCCGCAGCGGATGTATTTACCTTAGAATTCGAAAACACACCGACTGCGACTGTCAAACAACTGACTGACTTGTCAAAATCTGGTAGCAAACAAGGCATGTTTCCACCGCTGATTGCGCTCGATATCGCCCAAGACCGCTTAAAAGAAAAGCAGATGTTTAACGCGCTTGATATTGCCACTGTACCGTTTATAGAAGTCAATTCTGAAGCCGAATTAAATCAGGCTTGTGCTGACTTGGGACTGCCTATCGTCCTAAAAACCAGCCGCGGTGGTTATGACGGCAAAGGTCAGTTCGTTATTAAACAACACAGCGATATCAAAGCTGCTTGGCAGGAACTCAAAGATGCCGTCAGTGGTAAAGGCTTACTGACACCAACGCCCGCCCCGCTAATCGCAGAAGGCTTTATTGACTTTAGCCGCGAGGTTTCTATTATCGCTGCACGCGCCCAAAACGGTCAAGTTCGCTGCTATGACTTGGTCGAAAACCATCACCATCATGGCATTTTAGCCAAAACCCAAGCTCCTGCCGTTGGTACCAGTCATTTATTTAAGCAAGCAACTGATGCCATTACCATGATTATGGATCATCTCGATTATGTCGGCATAATGGCACTTGAGCTATTCGTGACCAAAGACGCACGCGGTAATGATGCATTACTGGCCAACGAGATTGCCCCGCGTGTGCATAACTCTGGGCATTGGAGTATTGAAGGCGCAATCACTAGCCAGTTTGAAAATCATATCCGAGCCGTGGTCAATTTACCACTAGGCGATACCGATAATGTCCATCCAGCGATTATGCTCAATGTCTTGGGTCAGTATCCTGATATCAGCGCAGTACTAAATATCGACGGTGCTCATTATCATAGCTATCATAAGGCTGAGCGTGACGACCGTAAAATTGCTCATATTACCTTGATGCCCAACGATGTTGCCGATTTAGAGCCCGCATTGACCAAGCTGGTCGCGGTCTTGCCTAATAAAGTGGGCCTTGATAAAAAGACGACTGCTATAAATAGCCAACCAAAAACTGAAGATGACTTAGCTAATGCTAAAAAATCTAAAACGGATGTTAAAAATAAAACAAGCTCACTCAATAACGATAACCAGCAAAAAGAGGCTCAAGTAGCCCCGATTAAAGAAACCTCGACTAAAGCAGATAAGGCCAAAAAATAATGCAAATTTGGGTGGATGCAGATTCAGTGCCATTGATTGCTAAAGACTTGATTATCAAAACCGCTGAACGCACACAAACCATGGCGATATTCGTCGCCAATCAACCGATTAAACTGCGTAAGTCACCACTGCTGGTTATGACAGTGGTGCCATCAGGGTTTGATAAAGCCGATGATTATATCGTCGAGCAGATACAATCAGGCGATTTGGCGATCACCAGCGATATTCCTTTGGCCAATGATATTTTGGACAAAGGCGGTATGGTATTAACGACACGCGGCGTGGTCTACGATAAAAACAATATCAAGCAAAAGCTTAATATGCGCGACTTTATGGACACCATGCGCGGTACAGGCGTGCTCGAACTGCAAGAGATGAGCGGACAAAAACCTTATGGTGACCGCGACAAAAAAGCCTTTGCCGACGGCCTTAACCGCTTGGTGCGTTAGTTTTTATAGCAACTAATTTTGCAGCTTAACTTTTCTACATTTTCTTAAATAGTTGAGCAAATTTACAAAAGATACAGTGCTACTGGTATGAATTTTTTGCAGCCTCTGTCACGCCTGCGAACAGCAAGCAAAAAAAATTATAGCAGTAGCACGTTGTTAGAAACGTATTTCTTTCATTTTAGCCTAACTATACGCTCTGGGCTTCCTTGCAAACCGTATACATTCCATAACTAAACACTATGCAATCGGCACGCTTCATAACGAAGTATGCCGACTATTGTTGTTACGCTATATTCAGTTTTAACAACAATAACGTGTATAAAAACCAATATAACAATAGGAATGATTATGAAAATTTTAGTGATTGGTGCAAGTGGTCGAGTGGGTACGGATTTGGTTAAGCAGCTATTAGCGGATAACCATCAAGTGGTTGGCACCACCCGCCAAGAAAAAAAGCTATTTGACGATAAGAATTATAGTCAGCTAGATTTAGACATTACCGCTCATAAAGACGCGATTCAAAAGCAGATTGATAAAGATATCGACGCGGTCTATTTTGTCGCAGGTTCTGGCGGTAAAGATGTCTTAGAAGTTGATTTGCATGGTGCGGTCAAAACTATCCAAGCAGTACAAGATAAAGGTATTAAACGTTATATCATGCTGAGTACAGTATTTTCGTTAGACACCAGCAAATGGGACAGTCCGGGAATTGGTGATTTAAAACAATACTATATCTGCAAACACTACGCCGATCAGTGGTTGGTGAATGACAGCGAGCTTGATTACACCATCGTTCAAGCAGGTGCGCTAAAAGAACGTGCAGCGACTGGTAAAGTTGCCATCAATGATGATAATGCGGGTGAAAACTCAATTGAAGATGTCGCCACGACTTTAGCCGCTGTACTAAAAGCAGATAATACTATCAACAAAGTATTTAGCATGCATAATGGCGAAACAGCTATAAATGACGCTATCGCAAAACTATAGTTCGTTTTAAAATAGTTAGTTCTAAATAAAAAGAGCGAGTAGACCTTTCGGCTTACTCGCTCTTTTTAATGACTATCAAATAGATAACTACTTAATAGCTAATTACTCAATATAGTTGATGCACTTTAAAACCGGTACAAGTGCTACTGGAATAAATTTTCGCAGCCTCTGTCACGCTGGCGAACAGCAAGCAAGAAAAATTTATTCCAGTAGCACGTGGCTATTTACTTTATTATAATCGTATCGATTTTATTTAGAGCCACTCAATCAATAACTAACTATGCCAAACCACTTGGAAACGAAATTACTTCCTCTAAGCTCTTCGCGCCTGTGAGCACCATCAGCAGCCTATCAACACCGACTGCAATACCGCTACAAGGTATTAAAGCATCAGAGGCCGCCAATAGATGCTCATCGATGGGCATTTTCGGCAGATGATGACGCTGACGTAATTGATTGTCTTGCTCAAAACGCGCCCTCAATGCCGCGCCATCTGCCAGCTCGTCATACGCATTAGCAATCTCAATGCCATTAATATAAAGCTCAAAGCGCTTAGCAACTTTATTACCGTCTTTGTCCAAAGCAGTTTTAGCCAAAGCGGCAGTCGCTGGCGGATAATCAATAATCAGCGTCGGTAAATCATGACCCAGATTGGGCTCTACTGCGTGGCTAAACAATAAATCCAACCAGCTCTGACGGATATCGTCTTTGCTATCGATTGTGCTATTTACATCATTATTAAAATCAAAACCTATCAAACCTTTGTCTTCTGCCACCGCTCGTAGTGCTTCAAGACTGGCAGTCAGCGGATGGATGCCCACAAAATCCATAAACGCATCAACATAACGGTAATGACTCATCACGACAGGATAGCCATAAAGCGTCTCTAATAGCTCTCCCAGCTCAGCGGCCATATCATCTAGGCTATAATTGGGCTGATACCATTCGAGCATGGTAAATTCGATATTATGGCGTACGCCTATTTCATTATCTCGAAAGACGGAACAAATCTGATAAATAGGTACTTGCCAACTGGCGAGTAAACGCTTCATGGCAAATTCAGGCGAGGTATGTAAATAATAGGCACAGGGTTTATCCTGATAAGTGATTTGCGCGGCGACTGACTGCAAAAAAGTATCGGTATTTCCTGCTTGTGATAGTAGCGGCGTCTGTACCTCCAATACTTGGCGACTGGTAAAAAACTGACGGATATCGTTTATGAATTGCGCGCGCTGCTGCGCCATGGCTAAAGTTATGGTGGGAGCATAGCTAGGCTGAGTAGGAGAACTACTTACTTGGTTACTTGCTTGGCTCATTGCTATCTACACTGCCTCATCAATTATAAAAGTAGGATTCTAAACGGTATTGTTAACCCTTAAAATTGCCATTCACGGCGCAGACGATAATCACGGCGCAATTGATCAAAGTCAGCGCCCCTTACTTGACCATTCACTGTTTTGTTCCTCAATGCAGCATCGTCTCGCATGATATCGTAGAATTTTATCAACCTATCTGGATGGGCTTTTAACTCAGACCATAAAAACATATTAAGCGTCAGTAGATTGTGCATAGTTTGAGTGGGTGTGACATCCAATTTCTCACATAGAGCATCATAGATGATTTGCGTGCCACGCAGCTTTCCTTCGACCGTATATCCTGCGATATGCGGCGTAGCGATAGCGAGCTTGGCAAGCAAACTCTCCGCCACTTGCGGCTCATGCTCAAACACATCTAACACCACTTGCCGCTTAGTAGAGTTGATATCGGCTTCAAGGTCATCTGCATTAACCACAGGGCCTCGCGCACTATTAATAAGCATGGTATGCGGCGACATCATTGCTAGAGACTCTGCATTGATAAGATGCCGCGTTGGATAATCACTACCGTTGCTGGTTTTATCCTCACCTTTTTTATCTGTTAACGGGACGTGAAGGCTGACCACATCACTTTGGCTAAGCACTTGCTCGAGACTGGCGTTGTTGATATCTGAAGACGGCAATAGAGGATCATAGCCCAATATCTGCCAACCCAAATCACTCGCGTACTGCGCAAGTGTGCTACCGATATTGCCAATACCGATGATACCCAGCGTTAATGGCGTTATAGATTGCTGCCAATACTGTGGACGTAAAGTCAATATAGCGGTCACCACATACTGCGCGACTGAGTGCTTGCTACAACCTGCCGCATTGGCAAAAGTAATATTACGTGCTGCCAAATAATCTTGGTCAACATGATCAGTGCCGATAGTTGCAGAGCCAACAAACTTTACACTATCATTGTTAGCCAACAATGCTTCATCTACTGGGGTCACAGAACGTATCAACAACATGTCTGGCTGCAAATCTGCAAGCAATTGCGCGTTGATATCACGTCCAGCAACCGTGATAATATTCACAGTCTGTTCAGTCATTTGTCCAAGCGTAGAGGCATTAAAAAATGCATCCAAGCTGGCGATATTACTATCAGCCACAATAGTAATATTGTTAGTTGTATCGAGCCTATTTTTCATAGTATTGGTAACCATTTTATTAAAATTTATAACAGTAGCACGTTGCTATGGATGTATTGTTTACTCTGTTTCATTTGCTGGCGGCATGGCTTGAGGCGCAGATAATTCTACTTCTTGTGGGGCAAATATCTCGTTTTTATGCTGCGATATCCATTCACGCCACACCGCAAGCCCGATTGCCAACACCACAGGGCCAATAAACAGCCCAACGAAGCCAAACGCTGTTAGCCCCCCTAAAACCCCAATGAAAATAATAATAAAAGGAATTTTGGTGGCGCCACTAATGACGATAGGACGAATTAGGTTATCAACCCAACTGATAATAAATATACCCCATAATGCCAAGCCAATACCTTCTACGGTGTGCCCTTGGCTGAGTAGCCAAATCGATACGCCGCCCCAAACGAATGGCGTCCCAAATGGAATCAATGCAATGATAAACGTCACAATGGTCAGCAAAATAGGGCTAGGCGCATCGGCGAAATAATAACCAACGCCCGCTAGCATGGCTTGTGCCAAAGCCGTTAGGCCAATACCATATACTACCGCACGCGTGGTCGTACCTACAGAATCAATATAGCCGTCGATACGGTTACCGATGATATTACGCAATGCCTGGCGGATTTGTCGCACCAAGCTCGTCCCATCACGATAAAAGAAAAACAGCGTCATCAGCGCCATACCGAGCTTGGCAAGACCACTAAACACCACATCAAACGCGACTTTGCCATAATATAAATGTGACTGCACCCAAATACGAAAGGCTTCGAGTGTTCCCTCAGGGTTTTTATTAATTCTCCACAATATATCTTTTACCTGCTGCCCTATCACTGGTAAATCTTTGATGGAGTCTGGCACATCCAAATAACCCACTTTGATACGATAGATTAAATTGCTGATTAGGCTCAAAGCTTCTTGTTGTAAAATAAAAATCCCAATGACCAGTGGCAAACCTATAATTAAAGAGATGCTTACCGTCATAATAGCGGCACTAAAACTGGGGCTCAGCTTTACCTTTTGGTAAAAAAAGTTATAAACAGGAAAGGTCACATACGCTAAAATCGCCGCCCACAGTGCTGGCACGATAAAGAACTGTATCACCTGAAAACACAATACGAACAGTACAACCAATAAGGTAATAGCCAGCAAGCGCTGAATAATAAATTCTTTTGTCCAGTTTTCAATCATAGCGTATAAACCAAGGGAAGACAGCAAAGACCTATCGTGGCTTCGCTGACAAGTTTATAAATGGGTGATGAATATCAGTTCATAGAGTATACCTATAAAAGAGTATATCCATAAACGGTATTCATTTACGAGGGTAGAGAGTCATCAATATACAGGTAAAGAACTGCTTTAATCGCATGAATTCATAGAATACCGTAACATATTTATGAGCTATCTTTTTTATTAAAATAAAGTAATAACAAAGCAATTATCTCGACTCATTATGCAACAAAACAGGATATTTATATAACGCTATGTTGTAACCTTTACTTACAACTTTATTCATATAAGTTTACTGGCTGATACCACCCCCAATGAGAGGCTAATACATGGCTTTAGTAAGTATAAACAAGGAACGAAAACCCTTTTTTATATTCATGCTCTAAACGGATATCTTGCAAGGTAATTCACTGGCGCGTTCTATTTGTCACGACAATTGATGTTATACTAAAGCGACTATTTTAGGCTTTTTAATACGGCTAAGTTGGTTTGACCTCATTTATTTTGGGCGTTATACAGACACAGCATTTTTTAAACCTTGTGCCAAAACCCGCTTTTATCGTCCTACTCTAAACCATATAAGAACCAACTTTTAGAGCAGCACTATAATTTTGGCTATTACGCATAAGCCTAGCCTTTATAAGCACTTTTTATAAGTACTAATTATATAGACACTGTTTATCGCTTATTTAGCTACAGGTTTATGCAGGATTTAAGCTCGGCGTATCGGTTCACTATTCGAACTCGATATAAAAAAGCGCTATTTTGAGTTAATTTTCGGATTTTCTTTAAGTTTATTTTAAACCAATACTGACTCACCAAATTTTAAATACTATATCGATAGGAACAATAACAATGTCAAAAGACAATGATAACCCCAACCTTAATACCTCAAATGAGGACAGTAAAACCAATAAAACACAAGATACCGTCACTTTTGCTTTGGCGCAGTCACATTTTTTAGTGGGTGATATCACTGCCAATGCCGAAAAAATGCGCACACTAGCGTTGCAAGCCCGCGAGCAAGGTGCCGATGTCATTATTTTCCCAGAGCTTGCATTACTAGGTTACCCACCGCAAGATTTATTGCTGCGTCCAAGCCTATCAGGCCGCATCAAAAGCGCTTTATCGACCTTAAGTGATATCGACGACATCGTTATGATTGTCGGCTATCCCCATGTCGACCATCACGGTACGTTTAACTCAGCGGCTATCCTACATAATGGTCATCAAAAAGGCTTTTATCACAAGCAAGTTTTACCAAACTATGGCGTGTTTGATGAGCGTCGTTACTTTGATAAAGGTCGCAACCAAGTTTTGTTTGACTACAAAGGCATTACTATCGGCCTGCTCATCTGTGAAGACTTATGGGAAAAAGGCCCCATTGCTGAGCTTAAAAAACAAGGGGCAGATCTGGTTATCAGCTTAAACGCCTCACCTTTTGAGGTCGAAAAACAAGACAACCGTAAAACAATGCTGGCCAAACGTAGCCGCGAAAACAACTTACCTATCATCTACCTCAATGCTGTTGGTGGTCAAGATGACTTGGTGTTTGACGGTGGCTCTATGGCGGTACAGGCTAACGGTAGCGTTGCACACGAAGCGCCACGTTTTATGAATCAGTTGCTTTTAGCTACTTTGGATGTCAAAACAGCCACGTTCGACAGCCAAGCCAAAACACCGTTAACGCTGAGCCGCGAGTCAGAGATGTATCAAGCATTGGTCGTTGGTTTACGCGACTATATCAATCACTCAGGCTTCGCAGGTATCATCGTTGGGCTATCAGGCGGGATTGATTCGGCATTGACGCTATGCATCGCAGTTGATGCTTTAGGTGCTGATAAAGTATACGCGGTGATGATGCCGTATGAATATACCTCTCAAATCAGCCTAGAAGATGCCCAAGCGCAAGCTCGTCGCTTAAACGTTTCTTATACCGTCTGTCCTATTTTTGATGCGGTCGAAGGCATCCGTCATACTCTAGCCCCCTTATTCAATAAATCGCCAGCAGACACCACCGAAGAAAATATCCAAGCACGCGCGCGCGGTGTTATTCTGATGGCACTGTCCAATAAGTTTGGGCATTTGGTCATCACTACGGGTAATAAGTCTGAATTAGCGGTTGGCTACTCGACGTTGTACGGTGATATGGCAGGTGGCTTTGATGTCCTAAAAGACGTTTATAAATCACAAGTTTATAAACTGGCCAGCTATCGCAACCGTTTAGAAGATACCCCTGTCATCCCTGAGCGCGTCATCACTCGCCCACCATCGGCCGAGTTACGCCCAGATCAAAAAGATCAAGACAGCTTGCCTGACTATGACGTGTTAGATGGTATCTTGATGTCTTACATCGATGAAGACATGGGCTATCAAGACATTATTGATAAAGGTTTTGATGCTGACTTAGTAGCTAAAGTTATCAAAATGGTTGATAACAGCGAGTACAAACGCTCGCAAGCACCCATCGGTACCAAAATCAGCCACAAAGCCTTTGGCCGCGAACGCCGCTATCCATTGGTGAATAAATGGTCAGTAAAAGGCTAAGCAAATTGAAACGTTAGTACTTGCCCAACGACTATTGCTTAGTGGTTGGGCAACACTGACCACTTAACCCTTTTACAAAAAATCAAACAATTTTATCATTAGCTGGGTGCTTACCCAGCTTTTTTAGTTTCTTAGATTAACACATGAAGTGCAATACCAAATGCGAGGTGAAAAAAAGACCTAGATGCGCTAGCATCAAAGTCTTTATCCACCGACCAAAGTGAGATTGCAACCATGAACTATACACATCTAAGCCTAGGTGAACGAT
>NZ_RRYW01000097.1 GCF_014861365.1 Psychrobacter sp. FME6 | reverse complement strand
TATAACACCATTATTCTATCATTAAATTAATCAACACATTATTAAAACACAGCCAACAGAAAAAAGCCTCGCCTATAAAACAGGCAAGGCCATTACTCTAGGGCATGTCCTCAATCTGAACGAAATCAACTAAATGGGCTAAAAATGGCTAAATCTTGCCAAACTGCGTCAAATAGCTGGCTAATATCTTGATATTATCTGTGCTATTTTCCTTGTTTGACAGCAATTTATCTCATTTTTATTACCATTTTCAAAATGAGGACACGCCCTAGATTTTACTTACAAAAACAACAATCCTAAACCAATCACAACACCACTGACAACCAGCACAATCACACAAAAACCCATGATATCTTTGGCCTTCAATCCTGCAATTGCCAGTGCTGGTAATGCCCAAAACGGCTGAATCATGTTTGTCCAAGCATCACCCCATGCCACCGCCATGGCGACTTTTGCTGGATCACTACCAAGCATCTCTGCCGCTTCCAGCATAATTGGCGCTTGAACCGCCCATTGTCCACCACCTGAAGGGACGAAAAAGTTAACCAGTCCTGCGCTTAGGAAGGCAAACAGTGGTAGCGTATCCGCTGTCGAAACGCTGACAAAGGCTTCTGACATCACTCCCACCAAACCAGAGGCAGTCATCATTCCCATAATACCTGCATAAAACGGGAATTGGACGATGATACCACCTGCTCCTTTGACCGCCTCTTGAACCGCAATCAGATACTTGCGAGGCGTTCCGTGGAATATTATCCCAAGGAACAAGAACATAAAGTTAACCAAATCAAGCGTTAAGGAAAATCCATTTTGGACGAAGTAATAAACAATAAAAGCAAGTCCTAGTGCGCCGATAATCATTGACAAAACCCAGCTATTTTCTAAACGCTCGGCTGGTGTCATATCCGATTTGGCTGGAAGTTCTTCAACTACTGGATCAACGAGAACTTTTGGATCGACGGTAATCGTATCTTCTTTTTTTGGCATCATCAGACGGTTTAATAAAGGCACAATAATAACCAATGCAGCAATGATGATTAAGTTGTAGCTAGCAAAGATGGTTGCACTCGTTGGAATTACCCCAATTTTATCAACGAACGGATGGCCTTCTGTCGCAATAGACAATGGAATCGAGCCAGAAAATCCGGCGTGCCAAATGATAAAGCCAGAATACGCACTGGCAATCAGTAAGCGATAATCGACATTTGCAACACGCTTCGCCAATTCTTTGGCGAATAACGTGCCAATAACCAAGCCAAAACCCCAGTTGATCCAGCTTGCGGCAAGGGATACTAAAGTCACTAAGATAATCGCACTACTTGGTGACTTTGCAAGACTGGCAAGTTTGCCCAAGCCTTTTTTAAATATTGGGCTGCTGGCTAATACAAAACCGGTGACTAACACCAATACCATTTGCATAGAAAACGCCAGTAACGCCCAGAACCCTTCACCCCAAAACGCCACCATCTGTACAGGGGAGGAATCCGTTAAGCCTAAGCCCAACCCAAAAATAACCAATGTTAAAATAATGACAAATAAAAATGGATCTGGTAAATACTTTTCCATTAAGCTATTCGAGAAGCGTGTGATTCCTTTCATTTTTAAACTCCCTTTTTATCTAAATTTACACTTCATTCCTAACCTTAATGTTACCTCATTCTTACTATTTTAGCCTTAATCATTTAGCAGACAGCTATTAAATAGACAAACATTTCACATATCACTATTTCACAGACAGCTACTTTCCTGCGGCTGCACTATTGTCATAAACGACTTTTAGGTTATACCATTCACAAAAATTAGAGTAGCAAGGAAAACGAGTGCAAGTGCTACGCACTGTAGGCTAAACGAGTTTGACACGGCTAATCGTACTTTTTGAGTTTGGTATTACTGCATAAAAAAAGCCTTTGGAGAGCTAAATCACCCTTCAAAGACTTCTGGTTATTATTATACGATAAGAGATAATTATCAGCTGGTTTACTTGTTGTTGTACTCTTCGCTTTCAAAGCTACATCAATGCAAAAACTAAGCTACGCAGATTAATTCTATTTAATCAGTGTCTTATGGTTAGGGGGTTACAGTCAAAGTGATTCACTTTTTAAGATTAAAACGAGCATTAGGGCATATTATTAAAGGTCTAATATCCGAGCGCTTCTTAGGTAATGCTAGATTTTGGCAACCCATACTCGACTCTATCAATAATCTCATTACGCTGCTTAATAACAAGTCGATAACCTTTAATCACACCGTTATAGGGTAGATGAGCATGATACTTTTGATAATGCTCCTCGATACACTGTTGCACTATCGCCTCACGCTCTGTCTCACTCATCTTGGCAATATTTTGCGGTAAATGAACATTCGCCTTACTGCTAGCGACACCACGCGACATCCAATTTGCGCCCCCACTCCACGTAAAGTCAACGTCAGCTCGCAAGCTGTATTTGGGTAGTGGATAAGGATAATGTGCCAAGTCATATTCGATTTTCTCAATATCATCTGAATAAGCTTGGTATGGGATATTCAGCACCAGCAATAACGCTTTTAAGAATTCATGAGCCGTAAAATAGCTATCAACATTCTTATCATTCAACCCCAATATCTCACTAGATAAGACATGGCGCAGACGATCACAGGCGGGAATAGTATGTATTGCAGGATAGCCCATGGTTTGAACGATATCTTGCGTCCTTAGCTCCAGCTTAGCTATTTGGCTGACAGCATGTTTTGCTAACGGGTGACGCGGCGAATAACGGCGGCTATATTTGGATTGCTCAGAATTTTTACTGTTAATATTAGACATAAATGACTCCTAAATCCCGACAACAATAAATAAGATTAAGCCCAAATAGGCGAGTCAAATCAGGCATGGATAACCTTGTCGGAGAATAGGCTCATGCGCTTTACCAGAGTTATTTTATATCGTACTGGAAGTTGCAAGGTGTCCTAAGTTTTTATTGAACAACTTGGCAAACCATTAAACCCACGATAGCTTTCTTATAACGTAGTCAGTTCGATGTAAAAAAGATACAGTGCGACTGGTATTAGTTTTTTGCAGCCTCTGTCAGCGTAGACACAGCAAGCAAGAAAAATTAATACCAGTCACGCGTCAAAAAAATGTATCTAATGTATTTAGTCTTCACCATGATACGTCGCCTCATCCATCCAAACGATAGGATCTTCGCACAGGTGAACTAAGTGATACCAAATGTCACTGTCACGGGCAATCCGATGATGACCACGCTCAAAGTAATCCACTTCCCAGCTCTCAGGTAAATTGACCAGCGTGCGTCTGGCAACGGCCACATCCAAACATTCGTCTTCGACCTCAACCATGACCCGTACCATCTCAGTATTTGAGGTGGGAAATGACAGTTTCATATCAGCGACTTGTGGTATGCGATCGACCAAAACTTCATTAGGATAAATGCAAGGCGCAATCAATAGCGTACGCAAATTATATTTATGAGCGAAGTGATTGGCAAACCATCCTCCAAGTGAATGCCCTGCCAAGACCACTCGTGGATACTGCTGCATTTTTTCTTGTATTAATGTGTCATAAATATCGAAAATCTCGTTGAAATCCTCTCGATAATTGACGGTTTGGCAATATTTGGGCTCACGTTTAATACAAGTGTATTTATTGGTCTCACAGCTTGAATCAAGACCGTGAAAGAACAGTAAAAATGTGTCGTCATTTTCAATGGGAAACATCATGGCTTTCTCCTTTATTATTATTTCTTTTATTTATTAACGGTATCTTTATGTCCTATTCTTAGCCATAGACCATAGATGATCTCGGCGACCTCTTTAGGCACTGTGGTATATCCAGCGCCAAACGATGAGTCATAAACCGCAGTCATCAGCACCAAAACATCATCTACGCTATCGGCATTATCTTTAATGAGACGATTGGCAGTCTGCTCCGCCTCACTACTATATTCATCCCACATATGGTTGAAATAACAGCCCACCATGCCAAAATCATAACGATAAATCACATCTGTGATAGCGGTCATAAAGCTCGCACGCGAGTCGTCATAATGGTCAGCCCATTGCTGGTATAACTGCTGACGTATGGGCAATACTGGCGGTAAAACAGGTCGATCTTTGGGATCATTTAGTTTATCGGCACTTACAACAAATGAAGGTTTAGACCCTTCTTCCCATAACAACGGATAAGACGACGAAAACATACCTTTTTCGCACACACTCAAACGCCATACTCCCCACATCTCCTTACTAGCACAACTCATGGTATAGACAATAATTTGATTGAGATAATCACTATCATAAATGATGTGCTGGCGATCAATTTTCACGCCTTGCTTGGGTAATACATCAGTATAGGTAAAGGCTTTATCGCGCTCACTTGGCTCGACAGCAACAATCACCTCAGGGCAGTCTGGTTCCCTCTTCATCAGCTCATAGGGAGCAACAAAACTTAATGTCTCATCGCTGTTGTTCACAAAGTAAATATCATCTTCATAATCATTGATAGACTCGTTATGCAGATAAAACAGCGGAATATTTTGCTTGGTTCGTACGTTATCTTGAATGGATTTAGGCAGTTTTGATCCACCTGACCAGTGCATATCGTCTATACGTTTTGGTTCAAAAGCGTCAGTAGTGTTTGTCATAAAGTTTTCCTTAATTTTTTAGTTTTTTTGGTAGCAGCATTTTTAATTTTTTCTCAAATAAAATTTAAGTCAGCCGTGTCTATTCGCCAGTTTTTATGTGACTTAATAAAAGTAAAATGAGTGATTGAGTGTGGCTGAAGCACCATTATTTTTATTGATTGCTTGAATACATTTTTAACAAAAAAGTTCTTTATCAGCATTTTTAAAATGCTAACTCTCTTTTTTAATCATGTATTTTAGTTTTATAACAATAAGAGGTTTTGGCAGGCACAGCGGCTTATGAATAAACGAAAACAACCTTTTAAAATGGTTAAGATACATCAGTTAAGAAGTGAAGCATTGCGCTTCGGGGGTTAACATTATATCGCGTTATTTTTTCCTGACTCAATAACTATAGTATAAACACTGACAAAAATAAAGGGTCGAAAATAACGCTCACGACAACTGCTGTCGCTTAGGTTTGATGCTTATTATTCGTCAGACGGATACACCATTAATGCAGAGTTTGATGCGGTATTCGTAATTCGATGGCGAGCCATATCAAAGTCTAGAGATAAAGTGACTTTGATATGGTCCATACGCTTTTATCACAATTTTTAAGCATTGCTAGATTTTTTTAGCTTATGCTCTACTCTATCAATTACTTCATCATTCTGTTCAAAAATCAGGTGATGGCCTGTGATATTGCCATCATATGGCAAATATTTCTCATAGCGCTGACAATGCGCTAAGTCGTTTTTAATCTGCGCGATGTCGTCTACAAACGGTGTATGAGGTAACTCCAGCACCGTAAATAGCGTGGTTAAAAACTCATCGGCTGTAAAATACTTATCGATATAGCTGCCATCAAGCCCAAGGTATTTATTTGACAATACATGACGCAGGCGCTCACAGGCAGGCATGGTATGCTTTAGAGGGTAACCCATGGCTTTGACAATATCTTGCGAACGCAGCTCAAGTGTTGCTATTTGATTAATCGCGTATTGTGCTAGAAGGTGGCGTGGATGATAATGACGGGTGTATTTGGATTGGTTGGCAATGTGGTTCATGATGTTGAACACCTTAGACTCCTGTAACTCCGACAAAAAAGGTTGAAATAAGCCCAAGTAGGCAAATAAAATTAGGCACAAATGAGGATGTCGGAGTACAGGCTCATGCGCTTTACCAGAATTGTTTTATATCGTGCTGGAAGTTGCAAGGTTTGTACGCCACCATTAATTATAATAATGGCTGGCGATAACAAAACTGTTAAACCCACGATAGGTGATTCAATGATGATAGCACATCAGTTGATAGAAAATAAATACTGAAAACTCCTTTAACTATAGCCATTGAGTTGCTATCTTCTCTCCTTTTTTATATCGCCACATAATCCTGCCTCGTTCTTACGCTAATTTTTTAGCACTTTTCTAACTGTTGAACTTTATGAAACATAATCTTGAGGTGAGCTTAGACGCTCGCCGAACTCAGTATTTCCAAGTATTTTTGATGGGGGTTAGCGCCTTTATTATGAATACCACAGAATTTGTCCCAGTTGCTCTATTAAGTGATATTGCGAACGACTTCTCTATTACCACGGCAGAAACTGGCTGGATGTTGACGCTTTATGCTTGGATTGTTGCGGCGATGTCATTGCCGTTGATGTTATTGACCAGTCGCTTTGAGCGCAAACGTTTATTATTAGTATTATTTGCGGTATTTATTGCCAGCCATGTGCTATCAGTGTTTGCATGGAGCTTTCAAGTGCTGCTAGTCAGCCGAGTCGGGATTGCGCTAACCCATGCGATATTTTGGTCAATCACCGCCGCGATTGCAATACGCGTAGCACCTGAAGGCAAAAAGGCATTGGCGCTAAGTGTACTTGCGACCGGTACATCGTTAGCAATGGTACTTGGTGTGCCATTGGGACGCGTAATCGGTCAATGGTTTGGCTGGCGGGCGACCTTTGGCGGTATTGGCGTGATTGCTTTTATTGTGTTCGTTTTACAAGCAAGGCTGTTGCCAACGCTGCCGAGTATGTTTGAAGGCTCTTTTAGAAAAATTCCAGAGCTGCTCAAAAACCCATTACTCGTCTGTCTGTATCTACTTATTTTATTAGTCTTTACCGCGCACTATACCGCTTATTCTTATATTGAGCCTTTTATGCGCCAAGTTGGCTCAGTCAGTGAAAATGCCGCCACTTTTGTACTGCTATTATTTGGGGTCGCAGGGATTGTAGGCAGTATCATATTCAGTCGCTGGGGTGATCGTTTTAATACCAGATTGATGCTGATATCGACGATATTGATGCTGCTGTCTATGCTCGTGTTGCTATTAGCAGTAACGTCGGTATGGGCGCTGAGCTTGATTGCATTACTGTGGGGCGCCGCACTGATGTTGCTTATTATCTCGATGCAGGCCAAAGTTATTATGGTCGATGTCAACGCGCAAGATATGCTGATGTCGATGTTCTCAGGGATTATTAACTTGGGAATCGGTACAGGAGCTTTATTTGGTGGTTATGCGGTGACGCATATCTCAATATCAAGTGTGGGCTATGTTGGTGCGGCTATCGCCAGTGTGGCGCTGCTATTGATACTGTTTATGATAAAACGCTTTCCTGAATTAAGCAAAAGGCTTGGCTAGCTAAAAAGCTGATATTAAATACGCGTATAAAAAAATGCCAGCCACTTACATAGGCTGGCATTTTGCTTTTTGGTTTATTCAAAAAAAGTAAACTTCAAGTTAGCCTATCTAAAAATCTACCTTGCCGCGCAACGCTTTGGTCTTACCCCGTTGGGTTTTTTTATCGACGCGTTTACGTTTAGCATTTCTACTTGGTTTGGTAGGCTTACGAGTTTTATTTATGTGCGTGGCTTGTATAATAAAGCCTTGCAAGCGCTCAAAAGCATCTATTCTATTGCGTTCTTGGGTGCGAAATTGCTGCGCTTTAATAATGAGCACACCTTCTTTGGTGATTCGGCTGTCTTTACTGTCCAATAAACGCTGTTTATTGACATCGCTCAAGCTAGACGAATGGATATCAAAACGCAAATGAATCGCAGACGATACTTTATTAACGTTTTGACCGCCTGCACCTTGCGCACGTATGGCGCTAATCTCAACGTCGCTGTCATTAAGGCTAATGGTATTGCTGATAAAAATCATAAAATGCTTTTATAGATAATGGATAGATACGTTTGATCATAAACCATTATCAATTCACTCGCCACTTCTCAGCTTACCGACTTCAAAATCCGCATTGCTTAAAAGCTGTTTCTTAAACTTTATTGTTTAAAAATGATAAGTGGCCATCCGTCAGTTAAACCTCATAAATGTTATCGTTTGACGTCACTATGTCTGTCAACTGTCTGCGAAGCGTAAGCTTACCCGAAGATTATTTTTTGCCATGCTAGGATATTTTTAAATTGCCACGATACCTTTTATATTTGCTTAATTTACTACCTACTTAATAATAAAGTTCTTAGCCAGTGTTCTGCCCATATTTTTAAAACTCAAACGACAATTCGATAGGAATAAGCGTTTTATGACGAACAATAATAAAAAACCCAAAGCTTCTTTTATGACTTACCACATTCCCGCTGATAATAGCATTCAGGTAAGGGGCGCGCGGGTTCATAACTTAAAGAATGTAGACGTTGATCTACCTCGTAACGCGCTGGTTGTTTTCACTGGTATATCAGGCTCTGGCAAATCCTCACTGGCGTTTGGCACCTTGTTTGCCGAATCACAACGTCGCTACCTTGATTCAGTATCACCCTATGCCAGACGGTTAATCGATCAAGTTGGCGATCCTGATGTCGATTCGATAGAAGGATTGCCGCCTGCTGTTGCTCTCCAACAACAACGAGGCACACCATCTGTACGCTCATCGGTCGGTAGCGTGACCACCATTTCAAATGGCTTACGTATGCTCTATTCGCGGGCTGGTGAATACCCTGCTGGACAGGAAATGCTTTATGCCGATGCATTTTCGCCAAATACGCCTGAAGGTGCCTGCCCTACTTGTTCGGGTATCGGACGAGTGTTTGAAGTGACAGAAGATCTCTTGGTACCTGATAAGACAAAAACCATTCGAGAACGCGCTATTGCTGCTTGGCCACCCGCATGGCAAGGGCAAAACCTAAGCCGGATACTCACCACACTCGGCTATGATATCGATAAGCCTTGGAATACTTTACCTAAAGAAACCCGCGATTGGATTCTGTTTACCGACGATACCCCTGAAGTACCGGTCTATCCAGAATATAATCTCGAACAAGTACGCGCGGCGATTGAAAAAGGTGAGAAACCCAATTATAAAGGCACATTCACCAGTGCTAAAAACTTCGTCTTACATTCTTTTGCTACTACCCAAAGTCCACGCACCAAAAAACGTGTGGCTCAGTTTATGCAAATATCAGAATGTCCAAGCTGCCATGGTAAGAAACTAAAAAAAGAATCGCTATCGGTTAAGTTTGCCGGACTTGATATCGGTGAACTGTCTCAATTAACCCTGACTGAATTGGCACTTAAGCTTCAGGATGCTGCCCACAAAAAACTCACCGATACTACTCATGACCGAGAAAAAGCCATCGTCGCACAGCGTATCGCTAGCGTCATCCTCTTGCGTGTTGAAGCGTTAACCAAGCTTGGCTTAGGCTATTTATCGCTTGAACGCACCACACCCACTTTATCTCCGGGTGAACTACAACGCTTAAGGCTAGCGACTCAAATTCGATCTAAATTATTTGGCGTGGTTTATGTACTCGATGAACCTTCTGCTGGACTACATCCCGCGGATACTCAAGCGCTACTAGCGGCATTAGATGAGCTGGTAGCAGCGGGCAATTCATTGTTTATTGTTGAGCATGATGTCAGTGTGATTCGACATGCCGATTGGATAGTCGATGTCGGACCAAAAGCTGGCAGCCACGGCGGTGAAATTATTTATAGCGGCCCTGTAGAAGGCTTGCGTGATATATCGGAGTCGTATACTGGACAATATTTTTTTCATGGTGATTCCAAAGATCAAAAATCAAAAAGCCAGCAGCCAAGACAACCTAATCATTGGCTAAAACTTACTAACATTAAGCGCAATAACTTACAAGGTTTAGAGGTAGCGTTTCCTTTAGCGGTATTAACCACGGTGACGGGCGTTTCAGGTTCGGGAAAATCAAGCTTGGTCAGTCAGGCTTTGGTGGAGCTGGTTTATAACCAATTGGGTCAAAAAACCGTCATTGAAGCGCCTACGGGTGAGGCTGATTTACTGGAACAAGAGCAAGAAACACCGATAGGTGGAGAGATAGTTGATGGTATGGAGCATATCAAACGCTTAGTCACCGTTGACCAAAAAGCCATTGGGCGTACGCCACGCTCAAACCTTGCGACCTATACTGGACTGTTCGATCATGTGCGCAAATTATTTGCCGCCACCAAAGAAGCAAAAACACGGCACTATGATGCAGGACGCTTCTCATTTAACGTTAAAAAAGGACGTTGCCCAAATTGCGAAGGTGTTGGTTTTGTCAGTGTTGAGCTGCTATTTCTGCCAAGTGTTTATTCGCCTTGCCAAGTTTGCCATGGACAACGCTACAACGACGAAACCTTAGAGATTACTTATCAAAGTAGAAATATCGCTGAAGTGCTCGATTTAACCGTCGAAGCCGCTGCTGAGTTTTTTGTTGATGACGCCCCAATAATGCGCGCCCTAGATGCTCTGTTAAAAGTTGGACTTGGCTATCTAAGGCTTGGTCAGCCAGCAACCGAATTGTCTGGTGGCGAAGCGCAACGGATTAAACTTGCCACTGAACTGCAGCGGTCACAGCGCGGTAATACGCTATATGTGCTGGATGAACCAACGACGGGTTTACACCCTTCTGATATCGCCTTGCTCATGGCACAACTAAATGGGCTAGTTGAAACTGGCAATACCGTCATTATGGTTGAACACGATATGCAGGTTGCTAGCAACAGCGACTGGATTATCGATATGGGTCCTGGCGCTGGTGATGAAGGTGGTCTCATTGTGGCAGAAGGCAAACCTATGGATGTGGCAAAGTCAAAAGAAAGTCTTACCGCGCCTTTTTTATTAACTTAGCAAAAGCATCGATATATATTAACTTAGATTAACACACCAAGTGCAACGCTAAATTATATTATAGAACACCTGATTGGGCGTTTTAAACCCTAA
>NZ_RRYW01000096.1 GCF_014861365.1 Psychrobacter sp. FME6 | reverse complement strand
AAGACCATTACCTCTGACAATGGTAAAGAGTTTGCTCAGCATAAGAAGGTGAAACGAAAGCTCTTTACTTCCTTCTTCTTTGCCGATGCTTATGCGTCATGGCAGCGAGGAACCAACGAGAATACTAACGGCTTAATCAGAGAGTTCTTGCCTAAGGGTTGTGACTTTAGACAAGTCTCTGATAATGAGATACAGGACATTGAGAATAAACTAAACAACAGACCAAGAAAACGATTAGGGTTTAAAACGCCTATGCAGGCGTTCTATAATATAATTTAGCGTTGCACTTGGTGTGTTAATCTAAGTTTCTATAGATAAAAATCAAAGTATTTTATAAATACCGTGTCTGTTTGCACGCCAATCAATTATTACTATTTTCAATCGATGCCTTTTTTACCGAGTATGTCATGAGTTTGCTAACCGCTAGTATCTTTCTCCTTTTATTGCTGGCCTTAAGCGCCTTTGTATCCGCTGCCGAGATTGCAATCGCAGCAGCGCGCAAAATTAAGCTGCAAATCATCGCAAAAGAAGGCGATGTTCGAGCATTTGATGTCCTTAAAATGCAAGAGCACCCTGGTAGCTTTATCACTGTTGTGCAAGTAGTTTTAAACGCGGTCGCTATTTCAGCGGGTGCCGTGGGTGAGTCGGCAATTAGCCCCTACTTACAGCTTTTGGTTAATAATGAAGCAGTGTCATCGGTTATATCCTTCGTTTTGATTACCAGCTTATTCTCTTTACTCGCCGATTTGATGCCCAGACGGCTGGCAATGTCCAACACTGAGACTATCGCTATACGCCTCGTACGACCAATGATGCTGTTGATTTTCATATTCAAACCCGTTATCTGGATATTTGATGGGGCAGCAAACGTCATCTTTGAATTGTTGGGTATCTCAACTGTACGTCAAGACGATATGACGCCAGAAGATATTTATGCCGTCATGGATGCGGGTGCTGAAGCTGGCGTGCTCAAAAAGCAAGAACATCATTTAATAGCCAACATCTTCGATATGCAGGAGCGTACCGTCACCTCAGTGATGAACCCACGCGAACATATCGTTTATTTTGACACCAAAACGAGTACTGAAGCCGTCGTACAAATTATGATTGACCAGCCACATAATAAGTTTTTGGTCTGTCATGACGATGATTTAGAACACATCATTGGTTATGTAGAGTCACGCAGCTTTTTAGCTTTAGTGCTTAATCAGCAACAGGTCAGCCTAAGAGACAAAGCTTTGCTCAAGCCCGCTCTCTTCGTGCCTGATACCTTGTCTTTATTCGAAGTGTTAGAGATGTTTAAATCGACAGGGTCTGACTTTGCGGTCATCGTCAATGAGTATGGCTTGGTGGTCGGGGTCATTACTCTTAAAGATGTGATGAGTATTGTCATGGGCGAGCTTGTGACGTTAGAGGAGCAGCCTATCGTCCAACGTACTGATAACTCGTGGCTCATCGAAGGGATGACTCCTATTGAGGATGTAGTGCGCGCTTTAGATATTGTCAATCTGCCACGCAGTCAAAACTATGAGACTCTTAGTGGCTTTATGATGTATATGCTGCGCAAAATCCCTAAAAAGACAGACACTATCGAGTATGCCAATTACCGATTTGAGATTATCGCCACCGACAATCTTAAAATTACGCAGTTATTGGTCACAAAATTTGAAGAAATTAATGAATAACTACTGTATTTGAAACGCTGCATTTGACCCGTAACCTTGATATTAGACTGATTACTAGGGCATACCCTAAATAGAAGGCAAGCAAATATCATAACGCCCGCGCACCAAATATGGCAGTACCAACGCGCACCATCGTCGAGCCGTTGACTATCGCCTCACCCATATCTCCACTCATACCCATACTTAGTGTGTCCCAGCCATTCAGCTCAGGATGCGCATGTTTGATATCGTCAAATAACTGCTTGGTACGCTCAAAAGCATCGGTATCGGCTTTGGCTGGAATAATCATCAAGCCGCGTAGTGTTAAACGCTCATAACCTTTGACAACGGTTATCAACTCTGGAAGCTGTGTGGGCAGACAGCCGGATTTGCTGTCTTCGTCATCGATATTGACTTGAATCAATACGTTTAACGGCGGCATCTCAGCGGGTCGTTGATCGTTTAAGCGCTTGGCAATAATGTCACGCTCAACCGTTTGTACCCAATCGAAATGCTCCGCAATATCGCGGGTTTTATTGCGCTGGATACTACCAATATAATGCCAAACAATCGCCTCGCCTTCAGACTGCTCTTTTAGAGTGGTAATTTTTTCGATGGCTTCTTGTAGATAATTTTCACCAAAGTGGCGCTGCCCTTGCTGCGCTAAAATGGCGATCATGTCAGCAGGTTTGGTTTTAGAAACTGCTAATAAAGTAACGCTTTCTGCTTGTTTTTCAGCATGCTCACAAGCCTGCGCTACTTGCTCATTTACTTGTTGCCAATTATCAATTAAGTTTTGGCTATCCACATGGTTTTTGCTATTTTTGATATCTTTCATATATGACTCACAAGGATAATGTATTCAGTGACTTTTAAAAGTTTTTAAGATTTTTTAGTAACTTGACCGATACTTTGATTAAAAAATGATTAGACACTTAATACTTGCATTTTCTTAACGGAGTTGATGGTTAAATGTCGATAGTCTTGTTATGATATTGTTACATCGTTTAACATATGCTACTGAAGTTAATAGTAATGGTAAAGACTGTAATTTGGTTAGGGCGTATCCTAATTCTTTAAAGTGATTGATTCAAACACTGTTATTTATTGATAGTCTACCACGTGCTTTTGTACTCTCTTGTCTTACTCTTATTAATTGATAGGAATATCTGATTATGGCTGAAAAAAATAATTTAAGCATCGAAGACTTACTGCGCTTTACCGTTAAGCATAAAGCATCAGATTTACATATTTCAGCCGGTATGCCAGCGATGATACGTGTCGATGGTGAAATGACCCGGATCAATATGCCAGAGATGACCCACCAAGTGGTACATCAGCTTATTTATGACATCATGAATGACAAGCAACGCGCTGACTTTGAAGAGTTCTTTGAAACAGATTTCTCTTTTGAGATTCCCAATCTAGCACGTTTTCGGGTAAACGCCTTTAACCAAAACCGGGGAGCTGGCGCTGTATTCCGTACTATTCCTTCTAAAGTCTTGACCATGGAGGACTTAGGAATGGGCGATGTGTTCAAACGCGTTTCAGACTTTAAGCGTGGCGTGGTATTGGTCACGGGCCCCACAGGTTCAGGTAAGTCAACGACACTGGCGGCCATGATTGATTATATTAATGAAAGCCGTAAAGAACATATTTTAACCATTGAAGACCCGATTGAATTTGTTCACGATTCTAAAAAGAGCCTGATTAACCAGCGTGAAGTTCACCGAGATACTTTAGGCTTCGAGCCTGCGCTACGTTCTGCACTACGTGAGGATCCCGATGTGATTTTGGTTGGTGAGCTACGTGACCTTGAAACCATTCGCTTAGCCTTGACCGCCGCGGAGACTGGACACTTAGTGTTCGGCACCCTACACACCAGCTCAGCCGCTAAAACCATTGACCGCGTCATCGATGTATTCCCCGCCGCAGAAAAAGACATGATTCGGGCAATGCTATCAGAATCATTACAGGCCGTTATCTCACAAACTCTGTTGCGTCGTCAAACAGGTGGTCGTATTGCAGCCCATGAAATCATGCTCGGCACGCCTGCCATCCGTAACTTGATACGTGAGAATAAAATCGCCCAAATGTACTCTGCTATCCAAACAGGCGCAGGCGACGGAATGATTACCCTCGATCAAACACTCAAAAACTTAGTGGCAAAAGGCACTATTAGTAAAGACGTGGCCCGTCCTTATGCCAAACAACCAGAAGCATTTTTGTAGCGTTATTTATTTGTATTGATAGTGGTAAGTGAACACCAAAACATGAGTTTAGATATTTTTTTAATCGATTTACATCGAACACAGGTACGTTATGGACATTGATAAACTATTGCAGTTAATGATCAATAAAAACGGCTCTGACCTTTTTATTACTGCTGATGTAGCGCCCTCCATGAAAGTGAATGGTAAAATTCTGCCTGTGGGTAAAACGCCTTTGACCGCTGAGCAAACCATGAAATTGGTTAAAGGGGTAATGACGCCAAGCCAGAAAAAAGAATTTGAAGAGACCAACGAATGTCAATTTGCCATTGCTGATGAAGCACAGCAGGCACGTTTTCGGGTCAGTGCTTTTATACAGCGCGATATGGCGGGGATGATTTTACGAAAAATCGAGAACAAAATCCCAACGGTCGAGGAGCTGCGTCTGCCGCCCGCACTAAAAGAGCTGGCAATGAAAAAACGCGGTATCATTTTATTGGTTGGTGCCACAGGCACTGGTAAGTCAACCACCCTTGCTGCCATGATAGGACACCGTAATCAAAACTCCCATGGGCATATTATCACTATCGAAGACCCCATCGAGTTTGTGCATCAGCATCGTGGCTGTATTATCACTCAGCGTGAAGTCGGTATCGATACTCATTCATTTGAAGCAGGGCTAAAAAACACCTTACGCCAAGCGCCTGACGTTATCTTGATTGGCGAGATTCGTAATCGTGAAGTCATGAGCTACGCTATCCAATATGCTGAGACAGGGCATTTGGTATTTGCAACTTTACACGCCAACAATGCCAACCAAGCGATTGACCGTATTATTCATTTTTTTGAGACCAGTCGTCATAATCAGTTATTTATGGATTTATCACTTAACCTGCAAGCCATCATCGCCCAGCAGCTTATCCCCACTCCCGACGGTAAAGGGCGCCGTGCCGCTATTGAGATTCTATTAAACTCATAGCTGATCAGTGATTACATTCGTAAAGGTGAGATTCATGAGATTAAAGAGGTCATGACGCGCTCACGTGATAGCGGCATGCAAACCTTTGACCAAGCACTGTTTGACCTATATGAGCAAGGAGAAATCACCTATAAAGAGGCAATTCTCCATGCTGATTCTCCTAATGATTTACGCCTCAAAATCAAGCTTAGCAGTAAAAATAGCACAGTCAATCTCGATGAAGGTGCCGATAACTTATCGTTAGATATCAATTAAGCATTACTATTTTTTTATTCATGCCCTAAAATTTTACGAGACAATAAGAAACAATGACCAGTCGTTGAGCACAAAAAAAGCCCTCATTATTGATATGAGGGCTTTTTTCTATTTTATACGTCACTGCTATAACAGATTATTTAACACTATCCTTACACTCTTGATCATCACAAATACCGTATAGCACCAGCGAATGACCTGATAGTTTAAAGCCATGCTCTTCTGCGACTTTGATCTGTTGTTCCTCGATAGATTCATTGTGGAATTCTACAATTTTACCGCAGTTATCACAAACCAGATGGTCGTGATGCTCTTCTTGGGTAATCTCAAACACCGATAAGTTATTTTCGAAGTTGTGGCGCTCGACGATACCCGCTTGTTCAAACTGCGTAAGTACTCGGTAGACAGTCGCTAGACCCACATCTTCACCTTGTTCGATCAGCGCTTTATACACCTCCTCTGCACTCATATGATGCAGCTCTGCACTTTCCAGCAGCTCCAAAATCTTGATACGAGGTAACGTGACCTTCAACCCTGCTTTACGTAAATCTTGATTGGTAAAAGAAGCCATAATATCCCTTCTGACTGTGACAGTCTTAGCAAATAAAGAACCGAAAATATGAAATAGATAATCGCTAATGATTATTTTTTATCGAATATAAAATATCTTAAGAACAACAAATTGCTTTATGCTAAGTAAATTTTCAATTTGTTATTTCCCCGACAATCGCAATGCAAGTCTATGAATTTAAAATATAAATAATAAAATCGCTCGGGTAGTGTTTGGTAAATAATGTCGTAAGTGGTAGGAAATTGCAAGTAAATGACGTATCATTTGTCCAAGATTGTCGGCCAGACGAGCACCAACCAACTTTGGCTGCACCTAATTTATTTCTAATGAGCCATCTTACCATGATAAAGACATTAACTTTTCGTCCGTTGAGCCGTACCAGCGTATTACGCAAGATTGCTATGACCAGCATGCTGAGCGCTGCTGTTGCTATGTCCGGCTGCTCATTATTGAGTGTTTATAAAATCGATTTGCCACAAGGTACTGCGATTACTCAAACGCAAGCGCAAAAACTGCAAGTGGGTATGAATCAAAACCAAGTACTTTATATCCTTGGTAGCCCAGCGATTAAAGACACCCTTGAGCCTAAGCGCTGGGATTATATTTATGATTATAAAGCGGGTACAGAAGGTAGCCGCAAAGGTATTGCAGATGTCAAAAATGCCAGTCAGCATTTGATTGTTTATTTTGATGATAACGGTGTGGTCAATCGTATTGAAGGTATAGATAGCCTGCCTGTTTCTTAGTTAAGACAGTCAACTAGATTTAATAACTAAATTTAATAATTAACTGTTTAACCTCGAGATTTATTCTTGCGCTGAGACATTGGATCAGCGCTTAAGCTGCGATATACCTCAATACGGTCAAAGGGCTGCAAGCGATAGCTAAGCGGCTGTTTTTGTGCATAGATACCGACATGCCAACGTTTAGCCGTTGGTGTGGCAACATCTGCTACCTGCTCACACCAAGTTGCTAACGCTACAAATTTTGCCAACCATCCTGCCTGCATCAGCGCCTCATATAGACTGGTCTCACGGCTGACTTGTAAAGCTAAATAATGCTGGCGCTGTGCATCCTCGGCGTACGCCAAATATACCGTCATCAAACGAGCTGACTCTAACGGCGATGCAGCACTGTTGCTATCAACTGTATCGACACTTTCTCTTAGCTCAACCACTGCATCACCCAACCTATCAGCGCTAATAACAATGCCAATGGCACGATTAAACGAATCGCTATCCGCCATAAGTTATAAAGAGCCTCATTACCAAAGTTCAACGACTTACGCAGGTGACTTATTTTCATCTGCCAACCGGCAAAGATGGATAACAATAACACCGTTAGGCTGCTAATGATGACCAAGATGCCGACCAGCCAAGTCGTTGGTATGACCACGACCAATGCCAGTGCTAACACCAAAGTTATCACCAAGCTTACTAACAGTCCAAATTTATGCGCTAATTGTTGCGTACTATAATGTAGCAAATAACTGACCACAAATAGCACACCTGTCCAATACAGCAACTGCCCGATTGGCGGCAATGCCATACCACTGATAAACAAAGCCACGACCCCAACCAATAACTGCAGTATCCAAATCGGCAGTACCAATTTGGTTGCGCGATAGTCATTGGCTGCACGTTTGTGAGCTGGCTTTTGTGCATTATAATTGTTGGCATCTACCGCGGTGAGCCCTTGCTTGGTCACTAGGTTTTGACCAAACCAGTATAAGCCTGTGCCTGCGCCAACACTGACTAGCGCTAGTGCCACTGCACGCGCCCATTCACTTAAACTGATGTCAGTCATGGCAAAGTTAATATTGGGCAAGCCATTTGCGACACCCAGTACAAGACCAATAACCATCAGCCCCAGTCCAATCGGTAAGGGTGCAACGCCAAGTAAGCTTAATAATACCGCAATAACCATCAAGCCTGCAGCGACAGCGAAGCTTGGCACAGCAGGGGCGCTATTGAGCTCAGTCAATGCCGCTAAGATACCAGTGCTGGCACCAGATATGACTAATGCGGCAATGACAATAGAGACTAGTGCCGCCAACCAACCGAAGCTACGCCATATTGGGCTGGCATCTGCTTCACGAGTGAGCTTTTGCATGCCTGCCAATGGTGCGTCAACACTACGATAGGCCAACGCAATCTCTGCATAGACGACTGGCAGTGAGACCAATACCATCGCTAACAGCCAGAGTAACCAAAAGTCAATCTCGCCAATGGACGCAGGTGCAAACCAACGAAACAATAGCAACGGTAGCAGTGCCGCGATAAAATAAGAAGCATAACGGATCATCATAATCTAAATCCAAACGATCTAAGGTGAATAACAATAACTTATAACTATACAGGGCGATGATAGGCACTTCTGCATGGCTTTATTATTATGTCTATATTATATCTACAATATATGGGATAAAAAGTTATAAAAAAAACCCCGAAATCGGGGTTTAATAGCTAGATAATGATAGATATACAGTCAATCGAGCGCACATTGATTTTTATAGCGACGTACGCATCACGTATGTGCGCTGATGACTGAAAATTAATGAATAGCGCTGACGTAGTCTGACAAGATACGAATATCACGATCCGATAGCTTCGATGCGACGGTCTGCATCATGCCCATCTCGCCTTCTTTCGCCGCGTCATTGACTCGTTTTTGATCATCGCTATCGATGTCATCAACACGACCCGCCGCACGGAATAGTTTTAGCTGGGTGGCAATATATTCAGCATGCTGCCCACCTAAACGTGGAAACGCTGCCCAAGTATTACCCGCGGCATCTGGACCATGACAACCCGCACAGCCAATGACACCACGTGATTTATCACCACCTAAGAATAGTTTAGTGGCTTCTTGGTTGGTCGCAGGATTACCGAAACCAACACCCCAAGGCGCTTGGCTTGCATAGTAGCCTGCCACATTAGCCATATCTTGCTGAGATAAATTGGCAACTTGCGATTGCATGATACCGTTTTTACGGTAACCCGACTTAAACTCGACCATTTGTTTATAAAGGTATTTTACGTTTTGGCCGCCCAAATTAGGCTGCGCAGGGACAACGCTTACACCATCAACACCATGACAGGCAGCACAAACGGTTTCTGCAACTTGCTTACCAGCATTGACATCATGTTCAGGAACAATAATAGCAGCTTGTACGCTGAAACTTGCAACGCATAAGCTGGCAGCAGCGATTAACTTTTTCATTGATACAAATCCTACTAGCTCGGCGTAAGCATTATTTAGAGTGATTGTACTGCTAAGATACCTGATATAAACCGTACTACTATTAGCGAGGTAGGCATATATTTTAAGGTCTTGGACACAAACAGTCTGAAAGTACTTACTAACATCAGGGTTTATTTTCGATTATTATAGCAAGACTTTGTAGTATTTGCCTACTTAATCGTTACATCCAGCAGTTTTTCTAACGACACACGCTAGGATAGTAACTAAAAAACAAAAAGCGCATAAAAGTTATAAAACCGAGCGCTTTATTTTTTAGGGTTTAACTTGATGATTAAGCCCACTATTTGCTCATGTATTCGATTAATTTTCCGTAGTCATCATCACTACAGTTGTCACAAAGTCCGCCGGCAGGCATTTGAATCATACCACCTTTAACTGACTTGATTAATGCTGGCATACCTTTTTGCTTTATCAGCTGCTGCCATTTAGCACTATCGCCTTTTTTGATGGCATTTAACGCGCCACTATCGTGACAGGTCGCACATGAGTTATCATAAGTGGTTGCGATATTAGCAGCACCTGCGCTGCTTATCATGGCACTATTTAAGAATAGCGCTAACAGTAATGCAGTACCGCCACCAATCATCATACGGTAGGTTTGGCTAAAAAGTGTGGTGATTGAAGACATAGAACACCTCCTTTTGATGTTTCATTCGTTTAATCACTCTTTCTATTAAACGTGTATCATTAAAACTGTCTTAACAAATATTGTAACAATATATGTCATATAAATATAGATAAATCGAGTTCGGCTTTGGTAACCCGTTTTGATCAGGCAAATTATTTGTACCAAATCTGCATTGATTTTAGCATCGCCTTACCATTTATATGCTACCAATCGCAGTTATTTCAATAACTAAGGCTATTAATAGTATAGAATAGTCGATAATTTAAAACGGTTATTGTTGTCAGTAGTCGACGCTTATCGTTATAACAAATAACCCTTTACGCTCTTTTTATTTGATGTCTTACCTTAGCCATCAGCTAACTAAAGTTTTACGATCATATCCAATTTTTTGAAGATTAATGAGCCATTTATGAGTACCCCGTTTACTGATGTCGCCGCCGAACATACATTGTTTAATACCAAATCCCGTCAAAAGATTCAACAAACTGAATTTTTGATGTCCGCACCTACTTTTCGCCTTTGCCCAGCTGATATGGGGTTAGAGGTTGCTTTTGCAGGGCGTTCAAACGCGGGTAAATCTTCGGCTATCAATGCCTTGACCAACCAGCGTCAACTGGCACGCTCGTCCAAAACTCCTGGGCGTACGCAGATGATTAACTTTTTCAGTGTGGGCGATAGCAACAGACGATTGGTTGATTTACCAGGCTACGGCTATGCTGCCGTGCCGCTTGAGATGAAAAAAGAATGGCAAGTAGAATTAGAAGAATACTTGGTATCACGTACAAGCTTGGCAGGTTTGGTACTGATGACCGATATTCGTCATCCGCTAAAGTTTTTTGACGAGCAAATGCTACATTGGGCAAAAGATGGTGAACTGCCAGTACATATTTTGCTAACTAAAGCAGATAAGCTAAAATATGGCGCGTCTAAAAACGCTTTGCTTAACACCCGCAAGAGACTCAAAGAAATAGGCTTAGACTGTACCATTCAATTATTTTCTGCCTTAAGAAAAGAAGGTCTTGATGAATTGGCAGGGGTCATGGGCAACTGGTACGAATATCAACTTAATGATGAAAAAATCGTTGAGTCAAATCTCGTAGAGTTTGATGAAGTTCAAGGAGAAGATGGCAAATCCGTAGACTTTGAATCTAAAGCGGACAACCAAAAAGACACGGAATAAGTTCAAGTTATCCTAAAATCTAAAAAAAGGGTTTATCTCTAATATAGTCACTGCACTACAAAAGAGTTATAATTTGGATGAATATCATAAAACAATTTAGATAAGTCATTTTCCATCCAACCTTGG
>NZ_RRYW01000095.1 GCF_014861365.1 Psychrobacter sp. FME6 | reverse complement strand
TTAGACGTTAAATAGTTAGCTAAAAAGCCATTCTCGAGAGAGGGTGGCTTTTTTTTGGCCTTGGTCGCTAATATGAAGTATTGAAACCCTATATAGTCAGTGAAAAGTAAAATCGATACATCACGTACTGCAGGTACCGTTTTTAAAGTATTTTAATTATATTTGGATGTAGAGTAATCTCGATTTGAAAAATAATACTATTCATAAAAACTAGAGTGGCAAGGGAAACGAGTGAAAGTACTGCGCCTTGTAGACTAAGCGAGTTTGACACAGCTAATCGTACTTTTTGGGTTTGGTATCAATAGAAGAGGGTGTATGTTTAATATAGCAATGCTAACCACCGCAGCAGATGACTGTACAGCCGCTATTCAAACTGTGGCTGATATTGAGGCTGTTGTCCAGCTCCAAGCCCCATGGACTTATCAAACAATTAACGATTTGCTTGGACAGGATAGTATTAATTTAATAGTGGTTATGACTGTTGCCAAAAACGAAGTGGTGGGCTACTGCTTATATCAAAGAGTTTTTGAGCAAGCAGAAATTTTACGAATCGGTACGCATCCTAACTATCAACGTCAAGGCATTGCTTCAAAGCTTTTCTCTTGGTTAAATGAAGCGTTACAAGTCAATCAGGTAAAGAGTCTGCTACTAGAAGTGCGAGCAGATAATGCGCCGGCAATAGCCTTATATGAAAAGCAAGATTTCACCGTGATTCACAAGCGCAAAGGTTATTATCAATCATCACATCAACCAGCTGTTGACGCGCTTATCATGCAGCGTATTTATACTTAATATAGACAGTCTGATGTGAAAAACTTATCCCAATCGCGTATCAAAACATAATGTATTTTATTCATTTAGTGCTGACTATATAGAGTGCGCCCTTACTGCGAAGGTATGGTTTTTTTACAGACTTCAATATCGGGTGTATAACCACTATCGGCTCTCATCTGCTCTAAAACACCGATACGCTCGCTTAGTAGATCCACCATAACATTGATATTAGCTTGTTGTTTTTTGACTTGGGCCAGTTTTTGTTGGGTGAGTGTGAGCTGTAAATCAATATCTAGCTGACCATCGTAATAATCATTCAAGCTGTCTCTAATCTCAGTGAGCGTAAAACCAATGGCTTGAGCACTTTTTATCAGCTCGATGCGTTCAATACATTCTGGATGAAATTCGGTATACAGACGCGAGCCTGCTTGACGTTTACGAGATTTTAGCAGACCCAATTGATCATAGTGACGGACGGTGTCCTTGGTGGTGTTGGCTTTGGTCGCCAGTGTGCCTATTAACAAAAATGATGTATCGGGTGCCATAATAACCTCATGGTTAAGTAACGACTAGTAAGTAGTGATTAATAGAAAGTAGTTAATAAAAGGTATGACTGCTGAGGTATTTAGGGCATGTCCTCAATCTGAACAAAATCAACTATAGTCAGTGAGAAGTAATATCGCTACATCACGTACTGCAGGTACCGTTTTTTCTTGCTTGCTGTGCCTACGCAGACAGAGGCTACAAAAAAACTATACCAGCAGTATCGTAGCGTTTTTAAAGTATTTTAACTATAAATGGGCTAAAAATGGCTAAATCTTGCCAAACTGCGTCAAATAGCTGGCTAATATCTTGATATTATCTGTACTATTTTCCTTGTTTGACAGCAATTTATCTCATTTTTATCACCATTTTCAAAATGAGGACACGCCCTAGTCAAATGCACCTCACAATTTAAGCGGCCAAGCATGCCGCGTGTCAAGTAGTGATACTGGCAAAGGTTTATGCGAGCCGTTTTGCCATAAGGTCGAAGGGGTACCTATAAGGGTGTCCAATTGAGTGAGAAAGTCAGCGCGAGGTAAAATAGTTGCGCCCAAACTTAGTAAATGCTCGTTTGGCAGCTGACAATCGACAAGCGCTACCTGACTCTGCTCGCACAACCGCATCAAGCCCCAAAATGCCAGTTTTGAGGCATTAGAGGCGGTATGAAACATCGATTCGCCAAAATAAATACCCCCTATTTTTAGCCCGTAGAGACCACCAATGAGCTGTTTTTTATCATCCCATATTTCAATGCTGTGCGCAAAGCCTTGAGTGTGCAGCTCAGTATAAGCTTCAATCATCTCGTTATGAATCCAAGTATGCTCGCCCTCGGGCTGTTTATTATTGAGGCCATCACTGCGCGGTAAACTACAGGCATGGATGACGTCATCAAACGCTTGGTTTAGGGTTAATTGCCAACGTTCACGGTTAGCCTGTTTGCGTAGCGATTTACTGGGTTTATAGTCAGTCGGCACCATCACGCAGCGTGGATCAGGGCACCACCACGCGATAGGTTCGTCTTCATTAAACCAAGGAAACAATCCTTGTGCGTAAGCAGAAATCAGCGTGTCGGGTGCCAAGTCACCACCCATAGCGACCACACCAATGCCATCAGGGTCGATAGAAATAGGGTCAGGGAAGTCATAACGCCCAAGACTTTTTAAAGTCTCAGGCGTTATATGTGTAGTATGGATATTCATATTATTGTCATTGGTAAAGTCGCTCATTTAAGCTTCTTTATCTTCAGTCAATGTCGAGGCATAAGTATGGTCACGAGCGATTGTTTCGCCCATTGCATCCAAATACTTTTCAGCATCAAGCGCAGCCATACAGCCCGTGCCAGCAGAGGTAATCGCTTGACGGTAAACATGGTCGGCGACGTCACCAGCGGCAAAAACCCCTTCGATACTGGATTGGGTAGCATTACCATTTAGACCACTATTGACGACAATATAGCCGTCTTTCATGTCTAGCTGACCTTTAAACAAGTCAGTATTAGGCTTATGACCAATAGCGACAAACATACCCATCGTATCTAATTGTTTGGTGCTGCCATCAATCATAGATTCGATGATCACACCATTGACCCCCATATCATCACCGACCACTTCTTTGACCTGATGGTTCCATTCGATTTTGATATTACCGTTTTTGACCTTTTCAAACAGCTTGTCCTGTAAGATTTTTTCAGAGCGTAAGCTGTCGCGGCGATGCACTAAGGTCACTTCAGAAGCGATATTTGATAGATACAAGGCTTCTTCAACGGCTGTGTTACCGCCACCAATCACCGCGACTTTTTGATCTTTATAAAAGAAACCGTCACACGTAGCACAAGCAGATACGCCGAGGCCGCGGAATTTGGTTTCGGATTCTAGCCCTAAATACTGCGCTGATGCACCCGTTGAGATAATAAGAGCATCGCAAGTATAACTGCCGTTATTACCGGTCAATTGAAAAGGGCGCTCATTTAGATTCACTTCATTGATATGGTCATAAACCAATTCGGTACCGAAGCGTTCGGCATGGGCTTTCATGCGATCCATCAATGCTGGACCCGTCAAATCATGTGCATCACCTGGCCAGTTGTCAACTTCGGTAGTGGTGGTTAATTGCCCGCCTACTTCCATACCAGTGACCATAACTGGCTTGAGGTTGGCACGTGCCGCATAAACGGCGGCCGCATAACCCGCGGGGCCTGAGCCTAAGATAATGAGTTTTTCGTGACGTGGAGCGTTATTATCAGTTGCCATAAGGTATTCCTTGCTAAATATAAGTGTTAAAAATATAAGTTCTTAAGCTAATTTTTCAAATTTTCTAGGGCGTATTCTCACTTTGAAAATGGTGATAAAAATGAGATAAATCGCAGATAAACAAGGAAAATAGTACAGTTAATATCGAGATATGAACCAGCTATTTGACGCAGTTTATCAAAGATTTAGCCATTTTTAGCCCATTTAAAGTTTCATGCTCAGATTGAGGACACGCCCTAATAATATGGTTTTTCTAATTGCTGTGTGATAATAACATAAGGGTATGTGGTACAAAGTGCAAGTTTGCTAAAACAAACACCGGTATCATTAGAATCAAAGTATATTCCCTTGAAATATTAGGGTTAGAAACAGCTGGTATTTTATAGGGTTTAAGCAATATTGTTAGCCTTATTCTGTTCGTTATGATTTGCGTGTAATATGGTTTTTTGTCTAAATAGCATATTGACCTACTTTCTTACCCACTTTCTTTAGAAGACGGTCGCCACTGCGGCTATGTATTTGTTATTATAAGAAGTTATGCCAAGTTTGATAGGGGCTAAACGATAACGGTTATTTACCGTTGTCGAAAGAGACTATATACATTATAGACGTATCCTTATTAAATATTACGCGAGGTGCGTTTATATCAGCACTCTCTATCTTTATCAACACTTTATGTCAGCATGATTAGGCTTAGTCATGCGTTGGCGACCAATTAGTATTAATAACAAGGCAGACTTTACGTGATATCAGCACCGCTTATTGAGTATTTAAAAAAGGGAATATTTACCCTCCTTGGGTTAGTACTGGCCGTTTATCTTTTTGTCATTTTGATAACCTATACCGGTAATGATCCTAGCTGGTCGCACATCAGTAGTGATATGACCACGATTAATAATATGGGCGGCGCGTCGGGTGCTTGGTTGTCTGATTTGCTCTATAGCTTCTTTGGTTTTGGAGCATGGTGGCTGCTAGCGTTTATGGTTTATGAGTCTATCCTTATTTGGTGGGACAATAAGCCAACATTTTGGCTGATGCGGATGGTCGCTTATGTGTTTTTAATATTAAGTGCCAGTGCTTTATTTGCGCAATTGGTCGCTCTAGTACAGCAAGTAGCCGATCCTGTAACGACAGGGCTTGAAGGTGTCGCAGGCGGTATCATTGGGCTTGAACTGCAGGCGCGTTTGGCACAGTTGCTATCGCAGTGGGGGAGTGTGGTGTTCTTGACAGTGTTTGTCATTATTACTGCTACCTTTGCCTTTAATATTCATTGGTTGGCGATTTATCAGAAAATTACCGCGCTGTCATGGTTTGGCTCAGGTATAAAAAACAAAGGTATAGCACAGGATAAAGGGCAGTCGACTCAAAAAAGCAACACCACACAACCAAATGCTAACGACATAGCAGATCAAAAAACCAGTCAAGAAATGCCACAACACAAGCAGTTGCCACTAGAGTTACAATCAGATGATCAGGCTAACAGTGCCCTAGCAGCAGAGAATAGCGGTCGGTTCAGCAATGTGCTGTCAGAATTCTTGACGTCATCAGGACTGGCTGATAGTGTAAAAGCGTCGGTAGCGGCCACGCAGGCTGCCATGTCCAATAAAAACGCTATGTCTAATCAGAGCCATTATGAGTATGCAGACACAGCGGCTGTGATGCCTAATGGTACGACTAATAATACGGTTAGCCAGACAAGTACCTCGACGTCTGCAAATCCTACAATGACTCCTGTTCGTAAAGTTGAGCCGAGTTTTGCTTGGAATGATGCCAATACTGTGGATGATTTATTAGCCAGCGACCCAATGGCTTATAGCGCTAGTAGTGCTGTTGACCCTGTTTCTAATGATAACAATGATACCGGTCTCGAATCGTTAGATGAAACCACCCCAGTATCTCCAGTTATGTCAGCCAATCCGGTAGAAACAACCGTGGCTCAAACAGTGGTGAATGACACAGAGGAAGTCGTCCAGCCACCGCTCGAGACATCAGCAAATAACGAGACGGTTCATCGAGCGGGTACAGAATCTGCTCTACCCGAGTCCGAAGACACCATTCAGAACACTGATACATTAGCAGATGCATGGCTGGCAGAGCATGCAGCTGGCTCTGGCTCGTTATCAACTGCGGAACAACTTGAGGTTACCAAACCTGAAGCAGTGCCTCAGACAGAGCATATAGCTGAGCCGCCTGTAGGGCAACCGACAGTAGAGCCTACAACGGCTATGCCTAATGAGGATATTTCGAATTGGTCTGTTAATTTTTCTCCTGACGCCTCTACTGACGTAACCAGTCAATCTTTGGCTCAGCCGTCTAATCATGAAGCTGAGCCAGTGCCTCATGCTGCATCGGCAGTTGCACCTGAAACATCGGTGCCCCCGACAGTAGCAGAAGTCGCTACGCCAGCGGCAGAAGTTAGTGCACCAGTGACAGACGTGGCGGATATGACGCCAACCAATACACCACCTGCCAATCCTAAAGTAGCGCCTAAAACAACGTCAAAAGCAGCATCAACAGTGGCAACGGCTAACGTGCCAAACGCTAATCCTACCGCCAGCACCCAATCACCGGCTGCGGCAACACCAACGGTAAGCTTTGCCGTGCCAGAGGGTGATAGCAGTAATCACATTACTGACATGATGCCAGAAGATGACAGTGTTGAACGTATTGATGCAGCCGTCATGCCTGATATTAGTGATGATGCCGCGTTCAGTCAAAAATCACGCTCGATGCAAACGGCTGCTTATCGTAGCAGCCTAACCCCAATTCCAGAGTTGTCTCTTTTAGATAAACCAGATCCTGACCGTAAGCCAAACTATACAGCTTCTGAGCTTGAGCAGCTGTCCGAATTACTAGAAATTAAGCTACAAGAATTCAATGTCAAGGCTTCTGTGGCTAATGCCATTCCAGGCCCAGTGGTCACCCGTTTTGAAGTGGAGCTTGCTGCTGGGGTAAAAGCCAGTAAGGTAACTGGTATTTCACGAGATTTGGCGCGCTCGCTGTCGATGGCGTCTTTGCGTGTGGTCGAAGTTATTCCAGGCAAGCCTTATATTGGTATCGAAGTGCCGAATAAGCAGCGCGAAATGGTGCGCTTGATTGAGCTACTAAACACCGAAAAATTCAGCGATCCCAAAGCACAAATCAGTATGGCGATGGGTAAAGATATCGGCGGTAATCCGATTATTACTGACCTTGCCCGTGCCCCGCATATGCTGGTCGCTGGTACCACAGGTTCTGGTAAATCGGTGTTGGTCAACTCTATGCTGCTATCGATGCTACTTAAATATACGCCAAATGAGCTGCGTCTTATTTTGATTGATCCAAAGCAGCTCGAACTTGCCAACTATAACGATATTCCGCACCTTCTGACGCCTGTAGTCACTGATATGACTGAGGCGGCCAGTAGCTTGTCATGGTGTGTGGCAGAAATGGAGCGTCGCTATCAGCTGATGAGTTTGCTCAAAGTGCGTAAGCTTAATGAATTTAATAAAAAAGTCATCGCTGCTGAGCAATCGGGTAATCCGATGCTAGACCCATTATGGCGACCCAATGATAGCGTCAGTGTGAGCCAAGCGCCGAAGCTAAAAACCTTGCCGATGATTGTCATTGTCGCCGATGAGTTTGCCGATATGATTATGCAGGTTGGTAAGCAAGCAGAAGAACTTATTACCCGTTTGGCACAAAAATCACGGGCGGCAGGAATTCATTTGATGCTTGCTACCCAGCGTCCGTCAGTCGATGTCATTACAGGTCTAATTAAAGCCAATATTCCAGTACGGGCGGCATTGCGAGTCAACTCAAAAGTCGACTCACGGACGATTCTGGATAGTGGTGGCGCTGAAGATATGCTGGGCAATGGTGATATGCTGTTTTTAGGACCAGGGCAAATTGAGCCAGATCGTGTGCATGGTGCTTATGTCAGTGACGAAGAAGTCAACCGTGTCTGTGATGCATGGCGTGAGCGCGGCGCACCTGATTATATTGATAATATGGCTGGCAACTTTGAATTATCTAGTCCGGGTGGTGGTAGCACTGGCAATGCATCTGGTGAGGATGATGACCTTTATAATGACGCAGTGGCCTTTATCATGGAAACGCGTAAAGTTTCAGCTTCTAGTATCCAGCGTAAATTCAGCATTGGCTATAATCGCGCGGCTCGCATTGTTGATTCAATGGAAGAGGCGGGACTGGTCAGCTCGATGGGTAAAAGCGGTAAGCGCGAGCTATTGATGTAGACGATGGTCAGTTTGATTAATCATAAAAAGCGAGTCACAAGAGTGGCTCGCTTTTTTATTTGAAAAATATCGTTGAGCTAGGGCGTACCCTCATTTTTAGCCCATTTAGATATTATGGTTTGGGTTGAGGACAGGCTCTAGTGTCAATGAAAGGTAATATTGATACATCATACCCGCAGGAATTTAGCGTGTTTTAACTATGGTGTTCAAATGACCAATGAGTTTGTTTATCAGCTATAAGTAGTGATTTTTTATACTAAACTGGTGGTTGATTATAAGATAAATAAGCATAAAGTTTAAAAACAAACCTTAATTCAATCACTATCCAAGGAAGGTTAATTATGTTCAAAGAATATACCCAATACGATGGTTTAGCATTGGCAGCACTGGTCAATGCAGGGGAAGTCAGTGCTAAAGAGTTGCTAGACGCTGCTGTCCATCAAGCCAACAAAATTAATCCTAAATTGAATGCGATTATCCACCGTTTTGATGAGCGTGCTTATGCTGCAGCACAAAAAGGCTTACCAGCAGGGGCGTTTAACGGGGTGCCTTATCTCCTCAAAGACTTATCGTTTCATTTTGGGGGCGAGCCTATCACCATGGGCAGTCGTAGCGTCAATATCGTCTCAGAAAGCGATAGCGAAATTGTAAAACGTATGAAAGCTACTGGCGTCAACACTTTTGGTAAAACCAATACCCCAGAATTTGGTTTGATTATCACTACCGAACCTAAAGCACATGGCGTGACGCACAATCCCTTTAAGAAAGGCTACAGCTCTGGTGGGTCGTCTGGCGGTAGTGCAGCGGCAGTATCAAGTGGCATCGTACCGATGGCAGGCGCGGGGGATGGCGGTGGCTCGATACGCTTTCCTGCTGCATGGTGCGGCGCGTTTGGGCTCAAACCCAGTCGCGGGCGTAACCCAATGGGCCCAGCATTTGGTGAAGGATGGGATGGAGCAGTCGCGGATCATGTAATTACCCGTAGCGTGCGCGATAGTGCCGCGATGCTGGATGCGACCAGCGGTGTAGAAATCGGCGCGCCTTATGTTATCGCACCGCCCGATGGCACATTTTTGCAAGCCGCTATGCGTGCACCAAAACAATTAACCATCGCGCTACATCAACAGCCGTTAGTTGCTAACACTGTAGTTGATAAAGAGGTACTTGCTGTATTAGAACAGACTGCTAAGCAGTTAGAAGCGATGGGTCATCGAGTGGTGCCTGCGGAACCTAATATCAATATCGAACAGTTTTGGCATGATTTTTTGGTGGTGGTCTGCGCGCACACTGCCTTTACCATCGATAATATCGAGCGCTGTTATGGCGCGCAGCATATACAAAACCTAGAGCCGCAGACTTATAACATGGCGATGCTTGGACGTTCGCTATCAGCAGTAGATTTGGCCCATGCCAAGCACGGCTGGCATGACAGCCAATATCAAACTGGTTTATTATTAGAAACCTACGACATGATTCTATCTCCAACCGTACCGACGCCTGCTGTTAAACACGGCGTGCTACCACCAAGTAAGATGGATGAGATGCTCATGCGTAGCGCTGGTTTGCTGAATAAAGGCGTTGATATGGGTAAGTATGCCTTTAGCTCGGGTATGATTGAGAAGCTGAGTGCGCCAGTGCTGGGCAAAATGGCCTTTACCATATTGGGTAATGTGACCGGATTACCGGCTATGTCGTTGCCTGTCGGTATGAGTAAAAAAGGTCTACCAATTGGGGTGCAGCTGATTGGACGCATGAATGATGAGACGACTTTATTCAGTGTGGCAGGTGAGATGGAGCGTGCGGGTTTATTTACTAAGGCGGCGTTTGAGAAGTAATTGCAAGACGCGCTTATCGCTTTGATAAGACGTTTTCAATCAAAGCGGTAGATATCCATGCCTAAGCTATGGTGCGCCATGCTTTGATGCACCACAGAGACGCGTTGACCAGCACCTAAGGCAAAAAATAATGGTAGCAAATGCTCATCACTTGGATGGATGTGTTGATAGTTGGGGTATTGCTGCCAATCTAGTGCAGTGGGAATATCCGTTTTTAGCTGCTGTAGTAACCAGACTTTAAAGTCTTTTGCCGTTTGGTCGATACTATCCGCTTGCCAGCGTAGCGCTTGTAAGTTATGGGTGATATTACCCGAGCCAATGATGAGTATTTGCTCACGACGCAGCTGCGCCAATTGCGCGCCCAATTGATAGCAGGCAGCACTATCGTAATGCTGAGGCAGTGATATCTGTACGATAGGAATATCCGCCTGCGGATAAAGATGCAAAAGCGGCGCCCAGACGCCATGATCACTGGCACGCATTGGATTCAAACTACAATTAATACCGCGGGCAGTGAGCTGCTGCGCCAGTGTTTCGGCAAGCGCTGGCTGACCTGCTGCTGGATATTGTAGCTCATACAGTTCTGTCTCAAAGCCTGAAAAGTCATGCCACGTCTTGGGCTGCGGATTACTGCTGATTTCTAGTTTGGCGGATTGCCAATGCGCTGACATAATGATGATAGCACGCGGCTTAGGTAAGTTTTGGCCGATACGCGCCAGCGCGCTGGTTGTAGCAGATTGTTCAATCGCCAACGTCGGGGCACCATGCGAGATAAATAATGCCGGTAGTTTAGGCGGTTTAGCAGCGCTGGCTATTTGAGGTTCATCTGCCCAAGCAGCGGCCGCTGTAATTGGCGTCGATAACGACAGCGATAAATCATCGCTTTTGTCATCGCGATGATGATTGGTATTTTGGGCATCGGGTAGCACAGGTTTAGGATATCTCATGTGCCATTTATTAGGGCGCGCGCGTAATTTTCAATCCATCTATTTCTCAATCTGGTTATTCGTCATTTCATCTATAGTCGGGTCTATATAAAAAAGAGTCGTTGATATTAACGTGCGACTGCTATCAATTTTTTCTTGCTTGCTGTTCGCAGGCGTGACAGAGGCTGCGAAAAATTGATAGCAGTCGCACTGTATCGTTTTTAAATTGGATCGACTAGGGGCTGTATAGAATTCAGCTAAGGAACTGACAGAGACTATTTTTTAGGCAATTCGACGCCAAAAATAGTAAGTTTAGTTATTCTAAGCGCGATAGTTTTGGCTATGAAGTGGCAAAAAATAGTCCTGTTCCTTC
>NZ_RRYW01000094.1 GCF_014861365.1 Psychrobacter sp. FME6 | reverse complement strand
GATAAAGCGGTGGAATTTACCGCGCACTTACGCCAAGTGGCCAAACGTTTTGATCACACGCTGGTTGAGAACAACAAAGCCATCATCAAGCTGTTGCGTGATCCTAACGCTGAACGTGAGCAGTATCTAGCGCTTACCAAGCATTTTACAGATTTCAGAGACAATATCGATCAAAAACGAGCGGCATTTAATACCAGCATCATCGACAAGCTAGGCGGTAGCGCAGGAGAGGTTGGCAGAATGACTCGGGACATCATCTCATCGTCTAGCTACATAGAAGGGTTAAACCATTACATCAATAATGATAGTCATTCAGTTGAGGCAAGAGACGTTGCCAAAGAATATTTAGCAGATACCTTGGATAAAACCTGTCAGCAATTCAAACTTGCGTTGCGTGATGTTAACTCTTTACCACCAACCCAGCGTAAAACCTACTCAGAGGCGCTTAAAGCCACTTTAGAGACGTTTACTGAGCAATATGGCAAAGAGCTGTCTGAAAGCCAATACAAAGCGTTACAGGGTGGTTTAGAGTCTTACCAATATCAAGTTAATAAAGCGCATTCACCTAGCCGAGGATTTAGTCCTTAATCTCATCCTTAAAAAAACGATTACTGAGGGATAAGTTACTTAGGCAAGCTACGTGGTTTAAATGATGATTTTTCACTTATCCACAAAAAATTTTATCACCCGTTTCTTTAAGGGGTTTTATTTAATCCTGTTTACTCCTGTTTACTCCTGTTTAAGAGCCTTTTTTCACCTTTAATATCAATAGCTTACAAAGAGAAAAAACAGTAAATGAGCAGAAAAAACAGTAAATGAGCAGAAAAAACAGTAAATGAGCAGAAAAAACAGTAAATGAGCAGAAAAAACAGTCATATATTAAATACTGTTTATTTAACTGTTTTTGATGTTACCATAGCTTGAATGTTTTTAAAAAAACAGTAAATGAGCAGGATTAAAAATGGAAAATAATTTAGTTGTTCAATCAAACGAGCTGATTTTAGCAACATACACAATGCAAAAAACAGACAAAGAGCTAATGCTAGCGTGTATTAGTCAGATAGACAGCAGACCTGACGCACCAGAAGTAACAAAACAGACTGAATTTAAAGTGTCTGTAGATGATATAAAGTCACTGTTCTTTGGTAAGAAGTCTAAAAACGAGCAGAACGTCTATCGTGATATGGAAAACGCAAGTAAGCGTTTGTATGACGTTGATATTGTAATGAGCTTGCCCGAAAACAAAATACTTCAAACAAGACTTGTCAGTAGTATTGTCTATGACCCGGATAACGGAGAAGTTTCTTTATCTTTTGCAGAAAAGATTTTGCCTTATTTGACACAGCTAAGAGCTAATTTTACTAAGTATAAGTTGCTTGAAATCGGCGAGTTATCAAGTATCCACTCAATACGTTTATATGAATTAGTCGTTATGTGGGTTAATCAGTTTCAGTACAGCAAAGATTTTACACTTGAAGAATTTAAGCATGTAATGAATGTCAAAGGTAAATACAAGCAGTTCGGTCATTTGCGACAATTTGTTATTGAAACAGCTATTAACGACATTAACGAGAATACAAACTATAGTGTTAGCGTGGAGTATCAGAAGAAATCGAGAGGTAAGGGATTTAGAGGCTTAAAGCTGAGTTTCCATAAAAAAACATTAGACAAGCTAACGGGTGCAGACGGTGCATTATCGCAAGCAGCCATCCAGTCCATTGTCGATAGCGTGCAGTTTATGAATGACTATAACGATCATCCAAGCCTAAGTTATGACGGCAAAATGAAGACTGACGCATTTAAGCGCGAAATGATTAATATCATACAACGAGAGCCTGAAAGTTTTAACAAGCCTAATAAGGCTTTAGAGAGCTATCTACCAAAGATTAAACACTGATACTTTTTCTAACATCCGTTAAAGTCAAAAGAACCACCGTTTTTTCTTCTTAGCCGTCGCGACGATTGAATCGTCTTTTTTTTCTTGCTCCTGTGCAAGTGGCGGCTCATCGCTCATTTCAGATTGCTTGAACTCTAACAGTCTCACTTGTGCGAAATCTTGGATACTGGCGTTGGCTTTATCCAGCGTTTTGTTCAATTGTCCTATCTGCTGCTGATAATTTTCAATTAACTTTTTTTGATCGCTTACCTGTTGGCTGAGGTGTTCATTCTTGAGCTTTTCAAGCGCTAATAGGTGTTCAATATCCGTATTGTACTGAACACTTTGACTGTTCAGAGGTGTACTTTGAACAGTGTCCACTGAACGTTCAGTACGTTTTTTAGAAATTGGCTCACCAAACACGCGCAACATTTCTGAAACGTCTATTTTCTTATCTGCCGTTGTGAATTCCACTAAAAACAGCTACTAATGCTATACTGGAACAATATCTTACGTTATTTTCGACAAGTAAATACGCTACTAATTGACACCAATATAAGCGACTGGGTGTTAAAATCACAAATATATAGGCGACTGAATATGAATCGGCCTGTTAGAGTTATTGGAACTAACCGAAGGAGCCTTACTGGGCAGGTTTCTTTCTTACGAGGAAGCACTTGCAATTTTGAGTCATCATTAGAGCGCGATTTCCTGATGATCCTCGATTTTGATCCGTTGGTCGCTACGGTTTGTGAGCAGCCGCTAACCCTTAAGTATCAAGATGATGATCGAAAAAGGCGTCAGTACACGCCCGATATGCTCGTGACTTACTCGGATGAAGCGGCGCCGATTCTGTATGAGGTTAAGTATCGCGAAGATTTGAGAGAAAATTGGCACATTATGAAGCCTAAATTTCAGGCAGCTATACGCTATTGCAAGCAGCAAGGTTGGGGCTTTCGCATTGTGACTGAGCGAGAGATTAGAGGCACTGGCCTATTGAACAATGCACGATTTCTAAGGGCCTATAGGGACTTGGCAGAGGACTCGGCTACCGCTACTCACTTGGCTAGAACCCTTGCCGTGCTCGGTGAAACAACACCTGAAATTCTACTTACAGCTGCTTATGCGAATGAGGAAAAGCGTATGTGTGCGCTTTGTTGTTTATGGCAAATGATCGCTATAGGCCGTGTTCATGCTGACCTCATACGCCCATTAAACATGTCCAGCCCCATATGGATTACTAACGGAGAAGGTTTCTTATGGCTACAGAGCCCGCTTTTCTATCGGTAACTACTGGGTCTGTGATAACAGCCAATGGTCGTACCTATAGAGTTTCGCACTTGTTGGATACAGCAACCCTCCTTGCTAAAGATACCGACACTGGAGAGGTGCACCGTCTGTCTGCGCATCAGCTTCGTCCCGTAACGGATATAGAGCTTGGAGAAGGTGGTGTTGCTGAAGGAAAGGATTTATCCGAGATCGAAGACGAAGACTGGCAAGTTGCTCAGCAGCGGTTTGCAGCAATCCGTCCTCTACTTGACGATCCATTTCGTACTCGTGCAAAGGCAGAGCAGTTAGCAGAAGAAGCCGGTGTTCACGTTGCCACTTTATACCAATGGGTTAAGGACTATCACGAGGCTGGCCATATTTCAGCATTGATACCAGCCCCGCGAGGCCGCAAGCCAGGTACGAAAAAGCTCGATAAGAAAGTCGAGGCAATAATCGAAGGGGCGATCAATGACTTATATCTAAGTCGTCAACGATATAAGCCCAGTGACGTAATTATCACTGTCAAAGCTCATTGCAAACAGGCCGGTTTACTTCCTCCTCACTCCAATACAATCCGTAACCGCATAAAACAGATTTCGACACGTGAAACGATGAGACGCCGCGGGCTACGAGATAAGGCGCGTGACACCTTTGCTCCTATCAGGGGAGAGTTTCCAAATGCGGATTTCCCTCTTGCTGTTGTTCAAATAGATCATACGCCTGCTGACGTCATCTTAGTTGATGAAGAGCATCGTCTGGCGCTTGGCCGACCGTGGATAACTCTGGCTATTGATGTCTTTTCACGAATGGTGGTGGGGATTGCGGTTAGCATGGAAAAGCCCAGTGCTATCTCAGTGGGTTTGTGTGTCTCCAATGCCATGTTGCCTAAGCATGAATATCTTGCAAACCTGGGGGTGGGGCAAGAGTGGCCAGTCTGGGGGAAAATGCGTGTTCTGCATGCTGATAACGCGAAAGAATTCCGGGGGAAAATGCTGCGCCGGGCTTGTGAACAATACGGTATCGACCTGCAATTACGTCCGGTAAAGCTTCCCCACTACGGCGGACATATAGAGCGTTATATGGGTACTGCTGCAAATGAGATACACACCTTACCTGGCACAACATTTTCCAACGTTGAGCAACGGAAAGGATATGACTCAGAAAAAGAATCAGCGCTCACCCTTCGTGAGTTTGAGCAGCATTTAGTTGAATTTATTGTTGGGGTGTATCACCGTCGCAAGCATTCTGAATTGAACATGCCACCAATGCGCAAGTGGCAACTCGGTATATTAGGAGACTCAACACAGCCGGGCTTGGGGATGCCGCCTATACCAACTGACCCCACGCGTTTGAAGTTAGACTTCCTTCCTCTTTATTCACGCACTGTGCAGCGCTACGGCGTCCAGCTGGATGAAATTAATTACTACCATGAAGTGTTGAACCCTTGGATTGGTTCAAAAGACCCCGAAAATCAAACGAAGGCTCGTTCATTTACTATCCGTCGTGATCCACGCGATATCAGTAAAGTCTATTTCTACGACCCTGAAAGTGAGATCTATTACATGGTTCCTTATCGGAATCCTACTCGACCAGCGATTAGTGTGTGGGAGTTACGGGAAGCAACTCGCCGCATTCGAGAGGAAGGACTGCGGCATGTTGATGAGGATGTGATTTTTGAGACCATTCTCAAGATGCGTCATCGTGTTGAACAGGCCGTCACGAAAACGAAGCAAGCAAGACGTCAGATGGCTCGTATCAATACGACGAAGAAACTCGCCAAGAAAACGGAATCTGTTGAAACACAAGCGCCTGCTAAGAGTGTTTTTCCTGCTCCACCTCAAACAGAGGTGCAAAGTGAGATTGATATATTCGCACTGCCTATAGAACCATTCGATGACGATGCCTAGGGAATGAATATGGCCCATTTTGATCACCTCAAGCCAGAGATTGCTGAGACACTCACCTGGACGACGGAAGACCGCATTTATTTCGCTCAGCAAAACCATTGGATTTCCTATCCTAGGGCCAAAGAAATCATGACCCGGCTTGAGGATCAATTAGCACATCCCCGTGTACAGCGGATGCCCAACACGTTGCTGGTCGGAGAAAGCGGGAATGGAAAAAGTACATTAATCGACCGTTTCAGAGAAAAGCATCCTGTGAAGATTCTTCCCTCTGGAGAGCCATTAGCACCTGTCATTGTTATGGAAATGCCCTCCGAACCAAATGAGGGGCGTTTTTGGACTGAGTTACTTCTGTCATTAAAGATAGCCCACAGAGATACGGATCCCGTGCAGCGTAAGGAGAACCAAGCTATTTCGGTATTAACTTACGTACAAGCCAGGATGCTCATTATTGATGAAATCCACAATGTGCTACATGGAAGTGCAAGACAACAGAGGCATTTTCTAGGAATGCTTAAAAGATTGAGCAATAAGCTACAGCTTCCGCTTGTAGCCGTCGGTACGCGTGACTCCATTCTCGCGCTGCACACCGATACTCAACTCTCAAGTCGCTTTGAGCCGCTGGCACTACCTCGATGGCAGTTAGATGTTAGCTTCTTGCGCCTCTTGGCCAGCTTTGAACGCTTACTGCCATTAGCTGAGCCCTCTCAGCTGTCTAGTCAGGATATCGCGATAAAGCTACATAGTATGAGTGGGGGCACCATCGGCGGCGTAGCGACCGTGCTTAAAAGAGCGACCGTTAAAGCGATCCGAGATGGTAAAGAGCATATAGACGCTAAGCTTCTTGATAACATCGGCTGGGTTAAACTCTCTGATTATGGCAAGGAGGCGCTTAAACTGTGATCAGAGGAAGCTGGGCGATCATGCTATCACCAGCTAAGAATGAGCTGTTTACTTCGTGGTTGATGCGTAGCGCCTTTGCTCACGGCCTGACCCCCTATCGGTTTGCTAATTACTGGGCTCCATCTATTCCTATCTGGAGCCGTGACATTGATCGTAGTGCCAGTGATGAGCTGCTCTATACCGTGTCGCGCCACTCAGGTTTTGATGTTGCGTCAGTCGAAAGGATGACATTACGTTCAATTGAGCAGAGTTTGGTAAAAATTCATCGTCAGGGAAATGTCCCCTTTCTTCTGTCAGCGGGGATATCTAACAAGGTACGTACCCAGCACGGCCTCCAATATTGTTCCGAATGCTTCAAGGATTATGGGGCCATCTATTATCGTGACTGGCGTTTAGGGTTTATGGTTGTTTGTCCTTACCATGGCGCCATGATGAGCGATGCTTGCCCACGTTGTGATGCGCCATTGATGCCACATCTAAGTACCGTGCAAAGAATGGATCGCTGTACGGTATGTGGGGTGTCGCTTCTTTCTCGCAAGTTACCAACCTTGTGCTGTTCTCCATTAGTGTTAGCTCTTCAATCCCAGCTACTGAAATTAGCGAATGGAACTCCGACTAACTTGCTCCCACAAGCGTCCACCAGTCCGGAAGCTCTGAGTGTCATTCGGGTAATGGCAGGCGTGCTCGCTAATTCGCTACAGCATGATCGACTGAGGCATCATTACGACTTGAAACCCTTCCATCGTCCTTCAAATCAGCGTTGCTTGTATGAGCATCAGCGTGTTGCCTATAGGACTGCAATTTTGGAAACCTTGGCATATTGGCTTCTTGATTGGCCATCGTCATTCCAAGAAGGTTCAAGTGTGCTTGGTCTAACTCAGAGGACATTCATAAAATCTATAATGCCTGCTTTTTTTGCTGAGCAGTTGTCATATCTGCCTGTGGGGGTACGAAGAACGCGCAGCACGAATCAGCAGCCAAAAGGCCCTTGTCTAAATCGGTGCCGACGAACTGAGCTTGTACAGTTCCGCCAGGAAAGAGCTCGACATATATTAAGTTTTTTAGGATACCCATTTTTGTGAGTCATAAGCCCCACTTGCAGTGTGATGACTGTGGTCGATCCATGCTTAAGGCGCAAAGGCGCTACAAAGGGAGCGCTTACTGCTCGACATGTTATGCCCGTGAGTTTAAGAAGAAGACTTGCACTAAATGCGGCGAGTCAGTGCGAGCCCATAAGTATGAAGAGAACCCGGTCTGCGGTGAGTGCCTCAGGCTGCACCGTGTCTGCGCGCGCTGCGATAAGCCGCTGCCGAGAGCCGGTTATCTTATTGGTCACGCTGCGTTTTGCAAAAGCTGCGCTCCGCATGGGCGAGAGGAACATACCTGTTCCCGTTGTGGATGTCTTTCTAGCAGATATTCACGCATCACTAATGGTGAACTTTCAGAGATTATCTGCCAGGCATGCGAAAGGAAGGCCTGCGCATTTGTAACCTGCTCGGTTTGTCGGAAATATCGTCAGCTCCATCAATATGATGTTGAAGGACGAGCTGTTTGTAGAGATTGCAGCGGGCCATATCCAAAAACTCACTCATGTCCTGACTGTGGAGCAGATACTCCCGGTGGTGGCAACGCCCCTTGCCAAGACTGTTCTTTAAAACGCCGTTTAGACCGACGAATAATGCTGAACCTTGAGTTATTTGAAGCTTCTTGGTGTAGAGCGCTATTTCTTGAGTTTTGCTCTTGGGAAAGGCTTCCTAGGCAAGCGGGAAATATGACGACGCGAATAGATAGTTATGCGCGTTTTTTGGTCATACTCGAACGGAATACTTTGTCCGTCAGAGATATTGATCAGCAACACTTATTCAATTTATTTGGAGCTGAAAAGCTTCGCCGTTCTTTTCATGTGGTGAATTTCTTAGTAGAAAAACTAGGCATAGAGTGGGATAACGAAGAGAAAGAGCAAGCGATTGAAAATAAGAGGATTAATGATATTTTGCAATGTTATGAGAAGCAGCCTTGGCATCGTGAGGTCGTCGACTATGCAAAAGAATTGAGTGAGAGAGTTACTTACAAAGAGACACCAATCAAACCTTTGACTGTTAGGAACTATCTGCGAGCAGCTATAGAGCTATTGATGTCAGCCAAGGTATCTTCCATTCAGGAACTTCCCGAAGAAGCTATCGTATCTCATGCTAAGAAAAAGCCAGGGCATTGTGCTTCCTTAGCTGTTTTCAGAACCTTTGCCAAAGATAAATACGCCGTTAATCTCGTGTTACCTGAGAAAAAAAATAAAGGGATAAGCAATAAGCAACACGTTAAAAAAATTAAGGCAGTAATGGAAAAGCTTGTTTCAACACCGAACGAGCGCGAAGCTAAAGCTTTAATGCCTGCAGCAATTTCAATGCTTTATCAGTTGCCATTAAAAAAGGTACTTATGCTTCGCTGTGCACACGTTGTGCAATCCAGCCGAAAGGTGTTCATTACTGTGGATGATGAGCGCTACGAGCTCCTCGGGCCGCTGCCTCATTTAATGAAGGTAGATCAGTTGGGAATCGACCCTGAGGCTTTTATCTTTGCTGGCAGAAGCCGTATGCAGCCTATGAGCACGGGAACTGTGCGGTACCATGTAAAAAAGCTTGAAGCGCAAATAGGAATGTAAGGTGTAGAGCTTGGCCAATGTGAGCCCTATGATAATTCGCATGATAACCATTTGTTATCGCTGACAGGCTGCCACACCTTTGCCATTTTTTTATTCGCATCAAATTGGCTATTCGCTCTAGTGGTCAATACTGATGCCTGTGATTGTTAAATCCGACCTCGCGCTCCACCACCTGAGGAACCGGGACCTTCTACATATTCGAGGTTCAGATCAACTTCAATCCGAACAGGAGGAATACCATAAACCTCATCTTCCAATCTCGACTTTGCATAGTTATTAAGTGCAAATCGCTCGCACAGGTGTCCACCTTCTCGCCATTCTGATTTTGAAAGTCCAAGTACAGTGACTAATCCCAAGCCAGCATGGTAGATTTTGTAAGGCATTGAATTTTGGCTTTCCCTTGTGCCATGAATTATCGGCTCTTGCCAAAAAAGCTCCAAAAAATTTCGCTGCGGTTCAGTAAGATTAGAAATCGTTTGATTCACCATCCCCTTAAAACGATTTTTTTCGAACTCAATAAAAAGTGGACGTACTACAGGGCTCAGCTGGAAAAAAAACTCAGCAGCGGGTGCTTGATGTATTTTTGTGATCCAACCCGATTTGCTCAGCCAGCTAACTTCCTTTTCCCGGATATCCATGCGCTGCTCTGATTCAACCAATTCCCGAAGAACTCTGAGTTCTTTGGGATTGAGGTGTGGCAGGGTCATTCTCACCTTTTTTTTAAAGTTGGCCAGATCTCTCTCTTTTCTTAAACTAGCCTTTCGATCATTCTGCAAACTTAAGATCTTGAGACATCCAATTTCAAGCAACCTGACTACAAGGTATGAAACGGAGAACGCTCCAACTGTCAGGAAAAGAATTATGTAATCATCGGGAAAGCCAATATTAGAGAATAGTTTTGAGGCTGGCCTCCAGAGCAATAGAACAAGCAAAACCGTACCTAGTGCTCTAGCTGCTGATGTTACAGATGAGATCGAATCAAAGAATCTAATAGCCCATTCAGGCACAAAACCCCCTAAATTTAACGGTTTATGAGTGCGCATGCGTGCCTTTCTGGCAACAAGCACCTAACTATCTATCTGTAATGCTTCGTTAACTTAGGTGTCCAACATATCCCATTCGTCACCTAGAACCCAACGCAGCGCTGATAACTTCCCGTTGATTATTCCCCACTCAAAGTCACTCCATGGGCCTGTATCTTCATATTTCTCTTCAATGCGTTCAGCTGATTTAATAGCACCTTGGAGGATATGATCATGAATTACATCTGAGCCATAGCGCTCAGTTCCTTCAGGAACGATTTCAATTTCACCGTTTTCGATGAGCCATATACGGTTTTGATGACGGTTGTACCAGACCTTATCGACAAGCTCATCCATGGAGTCTAATATTTCTCTCAACCCTCTGGTTTCTTCTGAAAAATCATGTTCAAACTCGACTTCGGCAAGCAAATCAGGATCAATGTGGTCAATAGCTGGAGTTAGATTATTGAAATATAAAGAATTAGAAAATGAAAATATCTCGTCAAAATCCGAGTGCGGTTTTCGATGATCTTTCGAGGAAAAGTCGTTATGGTTATGGGTAACAAAAATACAAGTATCACAGCTACGATTTAGGCTACTCATAAACTCAAAAAACTGCTCAATGATAACAGCATCTGCGACAGAGTTTTTGTTTATATGAAAAGGCGCTCTTTTTTCTAGTCCACGTTGAATGGCAGCGATTTTTGAACGCTCACTAACTGGAGTTACCACTGCCGATTCAATTAGTCTTTCAACTCTATGGATAGTTGCGTAATTTGCCTCGGTTAAAAGGGGCAGTCTTGCATTGATATCATTCAGAACGTCTATGGTCGCTCCTTGCTTTTCACCAGCAAACTCATTTACCACAGCCTTGACCTGCTTAAATTCTTGAGACAGTCGTTGCGCAGTTTTCTTCGCCACACTCTCCTTATTTCGCTCATACTCATCAATAACCAGGTCAGCCAAGACTAATTTTACGCTGTTCGAACTCACCAGCTCCTCTAGTGCAGACACAAGAGGGAGATCATTTCTTTTCGTAGAAACATCTAGCAAAACACATGTATCGAGAAAGATGTAATTCATATGATCCTTATTCTCCCTTGTCATTGGTTCTGGCTCAAGTTAACGCCCGCATAAAGCGCGCGGGGTACGAGCGTCGGCTTCGATGCATTTTTTAGCCAATTTGATTCTCGGAATTCCAAAACCCATTCCATCCCCGGCTGGGACAAACCAAAGGAGTTAGCACCATGTTCTATGTCATGAGCGTAACCGAGACGGTCGTAACCCACGCCCGCACCCCGAAGACCTACCAATCCGCCGAGGTGGTGTTTGTAGTGGCATAATAAAATTGGACAGCTTCTAAGAGGTTATAATAACCCAAAGAA
>NZ_RRYW01000093.1 GCF_014861365.1 Psychrobacter sp. FME6 | reverse complement strand
GAGTCATTATATCATTTATCAATAAGTTATATCAACACACTATTAAAACAGAGCCAAAACTTAACCGACGCAGAAGCGGCAGAAGTAGTCGGTATGAACCGCGAAAGCAATCAAGAAGACTTGTATCAAGCGATAGAAAATGGCGATTTTCCTAAGTGGAAAATGTATGTGCAAATCATGCCAGAAGCTGAGGCTGATAGCGTTCCTTATCATCCATTTGATTTGACCAAGGTATGGCCAAAAGGCGACTATCCACTGATTGAAGTCGGTGAGTTTGAATTGAATAAAAATTCTGACAACTACTTTGCCGATGTTGAGCAAGCGGCATTTGCCCCAAGTAACTTGGTGCCAGGCATCAGCGTTTCTCCTGATAAAATGCTACAAAACCGCTTGGTGAATTACGCCGATGCCCAGCGCTACCGTGTTGGTGTCAATCATCAGCAAATCCCTGTGAATAAGCCGCGTTGCCCTGTGATGAGCAATCATCGTGATGGTCAAGGCCGTGTTGATGACAATTATGGTGGCCGTCCGCACTATGAGCCCAATAGCTTTAGCCAGTGGCAAGAGCAACCTGACTATGCTGAGCCGCCATTAAAGATTAATGGTGATGCGGCGTACTATGATTTCCGTGAAGACGATAGCGATTATTTCAGCCAACCGCGCGCGCTCTTTAACTTAATGAGTGCTGAGCAGCAACAGGTGCTGTTTGAAAACACGGCTGGCAACTTGTCGGGTGTGCCTGACTTTATTCAGTATCGTCATATTCGCAACTGCAACTGGTGTGAACCTGCTTACGGCGCAGGCGTGGCCAAAGCCTTAGGTGTAACCGTAGAAGAGGCTATGGCTGCCCGCGAAACTGATCCAGCTGGTCATTTACCTAGCTGCTTATAATTTATAAATTTTATAAGACTGTCTCTATTAAAAACTTATTTTTGTCAAAAAACACCGTTCTAGAAAACTAGAGCGGTGTTTTTGATTGAATTATGTCTTTGATCTTGAAATTTTCTGCTACGCCCCTATTAGTATAAACAGCTTAGCGGTATTCAAAATGATACCAAACCCAAAAAGTACGATTAGCTGTGTCAAACTCGCTTAGTCTACCGTGCGTAGTACTTGCACTTGTTTTCCTTGCTATTCTAATTTTTGTGAATGGTATTACGCTTCTCTGATATTTATTAGAGTAAGTTTGGTTTGATTGCTGTTATTTTATAATAAGTTTCTAATACAAATTAACGGAGTTTTTTATGAGTGAACAGACCCAAGTGGATGGTAAAAACCCTGAATTAAAAAAACATACCTTTGAAGCTGAAGTGGCGCAACTACTGCATTTAGTAACGCATTCGCTATATTCTAATGCCGATATCTTCGTGCGTGAGCTGGTCTCTAACGCCTCGGATGCTTGCGATAAACTGCGCTTTGAAGCGACCAATGATGACAGTCTTTATGAAAACGATGGCGAGTTAAAAATTCGCATTGCCGTCGATGAAGACGCCAAAACCATTACCTTTACCGATAATGGCATTGGAATGAATGAAACCGATGCGATCGAAAACCTAGGCACGATTGCCAAATCTGGTACCAAAGCATTCTTAGACAAATTGTCTGAATCACAAAAGCAAGATGGTCAATTAATCGGCCAGTTCGGGGTTGGTTTCTACTCCGGGTTTATCGTTGCTGATACCATTAGCGTTGAATCACGCAAAGCGGGCGAGCCTGCCGATAAAGGCGTGCGCTGGGTATCAGACGGCACAGGCAGCTTTACCGTTGAGCCTATCAGCAAAGACACGCGCGGCACTGCCATTACCTTGCATCTAAAAGAAGAGTATTCTGCAGGCGAAGACAGCTATCTCGATCGCGGCAAAATCAAGGGCTTAGTCAATAAATATTCAGATCACATCAGCTTACCGATTCAGATGCGTAAAGAGGTTTGGCAAGAAGATGAGGCTGAGGAAGGCGACGACGCTGAAAATGCCGCACCAGCTAACGGTCAAATGGTTCTGACTGACGAATGGGAAACCATTAACAAAGCCAGCGCACTATGGACACGTTCAGCATCTGAGATCGAAGATGACGAATATATCGACTTTTATAAAAACATTAGCTATGACATGGACGCGCCGCTCACATGGACCCATAACCGTGTAGAAGGCCGTGTACAGTATACTCAGCTGTTATATATCCCTACAAAAGCACCTGCCGATTTATATACTCGTGAGCAGCAACATGGTTTGAAATTATACGTCAAACGCGTCTTTATTATGGATGAAGCTGAGCAATTATTGCCGATGTACTTGCGCTTTGTAAAAGGGGTGATTGATTCCGCCGACTTGCCATTGAACGTCAGCCGTGAGCTATTACAAGAATCACGTGATGTGAAATCTATCCGCGATGGTAACGCCCGTCGTACTTTAACCTTGCTAGCAAGCCTTGCCAATAGCGAAGACAGCGACAAGCAAGAAAAGTTCGCCCAGTTTTATAGCGAGTTTGGCGATGTCATCAAAGAAGGTCTAGGCGAAGACATGGGCAATCAAGAACGTATTGCCAAACTGCTTCGTTATGCAACCAGCACTCAAGATGGCGAAACAACCAGCTTTGAAGACTACAAAGGTCGTATGAAAGAAGGGCAAAAAGCCATCTATTATCTAACCGCTGATAATCTAGCGGCAGCAAAGAATAGTCCGCAACTTGAGCTGTTCAAAAAGAAAGGCATCGAAGTTATCCTGATGACCAGCCGTGTCGATGAATGGGCGATGAACTTTTTAACCTCATTCGATGAGACACCACTGCAAAACATCGCCAAAGGTGCGGTAGACTTGGGCGACTTGCAAGACGAAGAAGAGAAAGCAGAAGCTACAAAAGCTGAAGAGACACTAAAACCAGTGGTGGATAAACTCAAAACGGCTTTAGGTGAACGCGCCAAAGACGTGAAGGTATCGACGCGTTTGGTTGATAGTCCTGCCTGCTTGGTCGTTGGTGAAGGTGAGCTGTCGCCACAAATGATTCAGATGCTGAAACAAATGGGTCAAGATGTACCAGAAAGCAAGCCCACGCTTGAGGTCAACCCAGATCATCCACTGATTAAAAAGCTTGAAAGTAGCGAGCAGTTCGATGATTTGGCTCAAGTAATTTTTGACCAAGCGTTGCTAGCAGATGGTGGTCAATTGGAAGATCCTGCTGCTTATCTTAAGCGCGTTAATGAGTTGTTGATGAGATAATATTCAACACGCCCTAGTATTTAATAAAAAAGGAGGTCTTTAGTCTAAGGCCTCCTTTTTTTATAGGTTTAAGAGGGTTTTTTAAGTGAATTTTACAAATCAGCCTTATCCTCTTGACCGACAATCCGTTACAATCGCGATAGATTAGCGGGCTAAACTATTAAATCGTACTTCTCGCTTTTCAACCCTATTTTATCGTGAATTAATTACAATATTTATATCAATATGCCTTATAAAAATGTTCATCTAAGACATAAAAAAGTACTGATATCGAAATATTTTATCATTGATTTACTTTATTTCTATCGACTGGCTAGAGGTCTAAGTCTTTGTCACTTGCGTCGTTAAAAACTGTATCGCTTCAGCGTTTTTCGCTCAATTTCGCTGCCAATATCATTGCAACCTTATGGATGCTGGTCGGATCGACGCGTGCATTTTCTTGGGTCAAGCCCACCTTTATTCAGTTTGCTGTCTTTGCATTATTAGCACTCGGTAGTAATGTGCTGTTTTCTTTTTTGGCTGCTGAACACGGCAGCATCTTTAATGAGCAAGGATTGGTCAGCTATTTAATCTGGCCAATGATTATTCTATTGGGCGGTATTATTTTGGCACGGCGCGCGGGCAATCAAGCGCTGGTTTTTGTGCCCGTAGTACTGTGGTTAGTCGCCGATACATTATCGGCATTGCTACAAAGCTTGGTACAGTTTTTAGGTAGTTATGGTTGGTTGCCGGGCTGGAGCTATTCGTTTTTACCTATCCTGTTCCTCGTGCTGTTCTTATGGCAGACCTTAGCACTATTATGGATATTTTTCCGTCGCCTGCGTATCTCATGGTGGGAGCGGGTGATTGTATTGATAGGTGCGGTGGCACTGTTGACAATCTGGCAGCGTAATGTCGCTGATCAGCCAATTTTTAAGCAGATTCCTGTAGAGTCTGTATTAGAGGAGGCGGCACTGTATGAGCAGCCGCGTCTGCTACAGCAAGCATTAAATAGCATTGATTCGAGTACCGATGGCAAGACCGATTGGTATTTTATGGGTGTTGCTGGCTTCTCTGATCAAAACGTTTTTCGTTCTGAAATTAATAAAGTACGTGAATTGTTTGATGTGCGTTTTGGCACCAGTGGGCGCTCTTTAGCATTGATTAACAATACTTATAGCTGGCTTGATGAGCCAGTCGCCACCAAGACCAGTGTTTTACGAGGTTTAAAACGCATTGGTCAGCAGATGAATGCCGATGAAGATGTATTGATGCTGACGCTATCCTCACACGGTAATGAAGATATCATTCAATTGGCAAATCCTCCGCTTGCAATGGAAAATTTGGATGCCGCATGGCTACGTGAAGCGTTAGATGCGTCAGGTGTCCGCTGGCGAGTGATCGTGGTTTCAGCCTGTTATTCAGGCTCATTTATCGACGAATTGGCGTCTCCAACCACAGTAATAATTACGGCTTCAGCCGCTGATAAAATGTCGTTTGGCTGTACCAATACCGCGGAGATGACCTATTTTGGTCAGGCATTTTTTGCAGAGAGCTTACGTGAAAACACCAGTTTTTCTGCCGCTTTTAAAGATGCCGCTTATCGAGTACAAGAGCGCGAGCTTTACATGGGTTTTGAGCCCTCAGAGCCGCAAATGGTTATCGGTAGTTTAATGGAAACAGCCCTGCCAGCGTTTGAGCAAGTGTTATTTGATAAAACTCTACCATCAGTCGCCAGCATCAAGAACGATACTGCTTCTACCTCTGCCTCTATTAATATTGGTCCCGATACGGACTCAAAGGCTTCTATAGATATCGATAGCACCCCCTAAGAGTTTCTTAACCATAGATGTTTCCCAATCGCAGGTATCTCTTATGAGCCGTCGTGTATTTTATTTAGATAAAAGGAATGTCACTTATGAATAATTCTTATAATCACAGTTTGTCTGCCAGTAGCCAACTGACACAAAAAAGTGTCAATCGCTGCTTTGATGGTGAACAGCATTATTATAGCCACGAGTCGACCTCTACTAAGACGCCAATGACCTTTAGTGTTTATCTGCCAGATGAGGCGCTCGCTGGTCGTCGCTGTCCTGCGATTTTATACTTATCAGGTCTCACTTGTAATGCCGACAACGTCACTCATAAAGCGCATTTTCAGCAGAAATGTAGTGAGCTTGGTGTCATATTTATTGCCCCTGATACTTCTCCTAGAAGTGCTGGTGACAGTGATAGCAATGACAGCGGTAATAATAGCCATGACGTGCCCAATGACGAACGCTATTTTGTTGGGCAGGGTGCCAGCTATTATGTCGATACGACGCAAGCGCCTTGGGCAGAAAACTTTAATATACAGAGTTACATCGTCGATGAATTATATGATTTGCTACGTTCAGAGTTCCCGATTGATACTATCGGTATCACAGGGCATTCGATGGGTGGTCATGGAGCACTATTATTGGGCTTTAAATTCCCAAGTAAATTTGTCAGCGTTTCAGCGCTATCACCAGTATGCGCTGCCAGTGAGTCAGCTTGGGGGCAGGCCGCCTATACAGAATACTTCGGCGATGATAAGTCGCTATGGTCGCAAGCAGATGCCTCGAAAGTGATTGAAACAGTCGGTCAGCAGTATTCGAGCATTTTGGTCGACCAAGGCGCTGCTGACAACTTCTTAGCAGAAGGACAGTTGCAAACATCCAAACTACAACAAGCTTGTGAAAAGGCCAAGCAGCCCTTAACATTACGTTATCAGGCGGGACACGACCACAGCTATTATTTTATCCAAACCGTGATTGGCGATCATATCGAACATCACTGGCGTATGGCGCAGATAAGCTAAAACCATTATATAAGCTGACAGCCTGATAGATAAACTGACAGACGGTTACGCTGATTGTCCAACCACGCTTATTTTTTGGTATAAAATAAAGCTTAGTGGGAAAGAGATTGGTTGGAAACCGTTTGTCATATTTAAAGGTAAGACTTTTATGATAAGTAATTTGACAGCGCAAGTAAGTACTGGTTCAACTCACAGAGCGCAAGCGACTCAATCATCGCTTAACACTATGCAGGCTGATATGACTGCGGCTTTAAAAAATAAGCAGCAAAATAGTATGGCGCAACAAGGTAACTCAAAGTCAGAGGCTACTCACGAAAAATCAACTCAGGCAACTACTGATAGATCGCTCGATGCCGCGCAACTATCAAGAGTAATCGAGATGGCGTGGGAAGACAGAACGCCGTTTGACGCGATAGAGCATAGCTATGGTTTCAATGAGTCTGGGGTTATCAAGCTTATGCGTCAGCAGCTAAAGCCATCATCTTTCCGCTTATGGCGTCAGCGTGTCACTAGCCGTGCCACCAAACATCAAGCCAAACGAAGTTTTGATGTCGGCCGCGCTTATTGTAAAACCCAGTATAAGCCGCGCTAGTTGTTTAAGCTTAGTTGTTTAGGTCTGGTTATTTAAACATAGCATTAGCACGTTATAATATTGGTATTTCTCTTATTTAGGACTGACTATCCTATTATCGTATGGCTTTTATTTAGAACTGACTATGGTGTCGGCACTAACGATAAATCTACTTTTATTAACTCTTTATATAAACCTCAATCAGGTAGCTCAATTATGAATAGCCCTTCTAAACCATATTTAATCGCCCCTTCTATTTTATCAGCTGATTTTGCGCGTTTAGGCGAAGAGGTTGAAAAGGTACTAGAGTCGGGTGCCGATGTGATTCATTTTGATGTAATGGACAATCATTACGTGCCCAACCTGACGTTTGGTAGTATGATTTGTAAAGCGCTGCGAGATTATGGCATTGATGCACCAATCGATGTACACCTTATGGTTAGCCCCGTTGATAGTATGATTGAGCAGTTTTTAGAAGCAGGTGCGAGCATCATCACTTTTCATCCAGAAGCCAGCGGCCATGTCGATCGCTCTTTGCAGTTGATTAAAGATGGCGGGGCAGAGTGCGGTTTGGTCCTGAATCCAGCAACGCCGCTACATTATTTAGATTATGTGATGGATAAAGTGGATCAAATCTTACTGATGAGTGTCAATCCAGGCTATGGTGGTCAGTCGTTTATTGAAGGCACTTTAGATAAAGTGCGCCAAGTCCGTCAGCGTATCATTACCAGTGGTCGCCCTATCAGATTAGAAGTCGATGGTGGTATCAAAGCCAGTAATATTCGCGCGATTGCCGAAGCGGGTGCTGATATGTTCGTCGCTGGTTCAGCCATATTTAACCAAGAAGACTATAAGTCTGCTATCGATGCCATGCGTGTAGAGCTGGCATTGGCTAATGGGCATTAACAGCCATTACATTGAATAATCATTATATAATGTTAAGATATTTTATATAACGATGTGCAGCCATGTACAACGATAAGTCATGTAAAGGTGAAATATGGACACGAAAAAACCAATTAACTCGTCAATACCGCCTGAAGCAGTAAACAGTCCTGAGCAACCCCTTCAGAATGAGCCAAAAAAGCCTAGCTTAGTCCCCAAAGGTATTACCATTGGGCTGGCTGTTTTTGCGCTTGTACTCAGTCTTGCAGGTTATGGCTTTCGTTTGATGGTGGGTGATGACACTGGTGAAGTATTACGCCACGCTGTGGTCATTGTACCGGCATTTATGATTGGTATTCCCCTGTTTTTTTGGATCGGCTCACGTGTGCTCAACAAGGTCAAAGGTATGCATATAGAAAGCTGGAATGCCATTAGTTTGGGCTACTTGACCGCTTGTATCTCGATGCTTTGGTTGATGGGAACTTACAGTTAGTCCTATGCCAGCTAATCTGCTATTTTTGAAGATTAAAGCAAATTGCTAGCGAAATTATCTCCCATCAGGAATTTATTATTCATTAATAAGTGACGCTACTATCGCGTGACTGGAATTTTACATGCGAATCATACCAACCAAAATTGCCAATATCATTTATCCAAAAGACCTACCAAATGGCTTATTTACTAGCTTGATTATAGCTTGTTTGCTGTTAGGACTGGCCTCACTGCGTAACGGTACAGATTTACAAGGTTGGCTCAATGTTATCGAAAACTGGCTGCTTATGCTGCTCATATTCCCTACCGCTACGGCGGCGGTTGCCTTACCTTTCAAATACCGTGACCCGACGTTAGAGCTAAAGCTCATGTACTATCTTGGTATGTTTGTTGCCTTTTTATTTACTATGGCAAAACTGCGCTATTGGCGTTAATCCGTGATACGTTTTTATGTAGTCGATACGGTTAAATATCGGTTTTGCAAAAGACTTATATGACAGCACTTGAATTGTAGGCTTAAAGCGTCCATTGTATGAATAAGAACGTTTTGCCCGCATGACTGTAGGATGATAGCTGTGATACATTAGATTATAAGGTTTTACAGGTATGAAACGGGATAATAAGGAAAAAATTGATGCCATACGATATTGATAATGAAATAGAAGTAGATAACGACAGTGCTGACCAGTTTGCAGGATTTGCTAAAGAAACCACGCTTGAGCTGGTGGAAGCAGAGGATGGCAGATTGCTCTTACGTGACGCTGAACAAGATGAAGCGCCGCTGATGACCATTGATTTTTCTGAAAAGCTCAAAGAGATATTAGGCAGTGATACCCAAGCGATTGGTCAGCATATGATTCATGCGGCGATTCAGGTCATCATGCAAAAGCAAATGAGTCAATGGCACGCGCATGTCTATGATAAAGAGCCAACGCATTATAGTTAATATTTAGTCTATCTAATAATAACAGACACTTAAAATCGCGCGCATAAAAAAGGGTATATCAATGGATATACCCTTTTTTATTGCAAATAGTTTGTTTATAGAAAGTATCTATAAAAATAGTTTCTATAGATAATAGCAACTATTTGATTTTAGCTTCTTTAAAGATCACGTGCTGGCGTACTTTTGGATCAAACTTTTTGATTTCCATTTTGCCAGGCATAGTGCGCTTGTTTTTGGTAGTGGTGTAGTAATAGCCAGTACCAGCAGTTGATACTAATTTAATTTTATCTCTCATGATAGCTTTCCTGTAAATGAGGGGTCTTCAAACGATAGGTACGGATCTAAAGTATTCAGTTGCCACAAATAATGTAGCAGAAAAGCAGCTTAAACGACGAAGATGTTCGAGGGCTTAAGCTGCCAGTCTTAACTTATACTTTTTGACCTTGTGCGCGTAGATCCGCTAACACTTTATCGATACCAAGTTTGTCAATGGTGCGCATACCTTTGGTAGACACACGTAGACGTACAAAACGATTTTCAGACTCTACCCAAAAACGATGGTTATGAAGGTTTGGTAGAAAGCGACGACGGGTTTTGTTGTTTGCGTGCGAAACATTATTACCCACCATAGGGCGCTTTCCAGTCACTTGGCAAACTCGAGACATGGCGAACTCCTAATCTATGAGGTATGAGTTTTTCTCATACCAGTCTGGGCAAGTTGCACGTTTTTGCGGCATGGACACAGCAAGCGGCAAGCTTTGCACCAAACAAAACTATATGAAGGTTGAGCTGGTATGACTGTCATCTAAAGGCAAATAACAGGCTGACCAATTCAGAAAATTTTAAAGCCGACATTTATACCATAAAAGAGAGGGATACTCAAATATTTTTATGATTATTGTTGGTTTAAAGGACAGCCATTATACCTTGAAATGAGCCCGCTATGTTGTTGATTATTTAATAGTAAAGATTAATTTTTAGTTGTAAGTTATAACAAAAGTTAGTAAAGTTGCTGTTATATATTTAATACAATCTGTTAATATAACTGGCATTACTGTAAATCTATGTATCATTACCAATCTACTATGATTCTGTGTAATGATTTTTGCTTATTTACTCGAATAAATTACTGCCGACGCGGAGTTCAACACATGTCCTACAGCTCACTATCTCTTCCTTCTAAGTTATTTCAGCTCACTTCTTTGACTTTGGCGCTAGCATTAGCAGGTTGTGGTGGAGGGGATGGTGATACAGTCGATTCTATCGCCCCTGAACCTGATTTGGGCGTACAACCAGGTACCGGCACAGGCGGTAACGATAATGGTGGCAATAATAACGGCGGTAACGATAATGGTGGCGAACAGACACCTGCAGAAGATTTTAGCCTACAAAAACTTTATACCGATCCAACCAATATCAAGCTGACCGATGAGCCTGTTACATTTAATGTCACCGTCAAAGCAGTGGCAAAATCAGGTGGTGCGGCGATTAACAGGTCGGTGAGCTTGAGTGTTGATGATTCTACTAATACTGGGGTGACTATTCAGGGCGCTAGTGTTCAGAGTACTGATGACAAAGGTGAGGCTACCTACGAGCTTAAGCTCAACCCATTAGTACTCGATGAGGAACAAAAAGCGGACTTGATCGAAAATGGTTTTGGATTAAAAGCAGTCGCCAAACAGTCCTCAGATGGCTCAGAAATTACTCAGGTCACAACCGTTCGTGTTAGTAAAGAAGGCAGTGGTGATGGTGGACAAGCGGCAATAGTTAGTAAGCTTAATATAGAAAATAATCTACAAACCACTTCTGTCTCTAATAATAAGCTGAATCCCTACGGTGATACAGCTAAGTTTAATGTTATTGTCAAAAATACCGACGGCGCGCGTGTAAAAGATGTGACTGTTGGCATGGGTATTGCCGATATCAAAGGCATTGCCATTATCGGTGGTAATAACAAAACCACTGATACGAATGGTATCGCAGCCTTTAATGTAAAAATTGATGAGAACTTAACCAAAGCTGAGCGTGACAAGCTGCTACGAGGCGTTGCTTACGCTATTAATATCAAAGAAAAAAATGGCGCAACTAAGAAAAAAGAAGGAACGTTATCTGTTGCAATACCTACCCCACTCTCAACTTGAAATAAGCAAATCAAACTGAAGTGGCGGGTTACCAAGTTTTTTGTTGAGTACAAAGCATAGATTATGTGACAAAATTTTACGAATCAATCGATGAGACAAATGCCATAAATCTCTTGCTCGTACCCTTTGTA
>NZ_RRYW01000092.1 GCF_014861365.1 Psychrobacter sp. FME6 | reverse complement strand
ACGATACTGCTGGTATAGTTTTTTTGTAGCCTCTGTCTGCGTAGGCACAGCAAGCTAGAAAAAACGGTACCTGCAGTACGTGATGTATCGATTTTACTTTTCACTGACTATACAGCTATTTTGGAGATATATAAGTCAAACATTTAGATATTTAATGATTATTTTTCAGGTTGGTTAAAAAACTTATCACCACAGAGCCGAACTACATTGACTTTGTCGCACTTCACAGTACGATAAAGTCAATAACCATCAGATCGTCAGCAAGCGCTACTATTTGCGCGGCTTTTTCTCTTTTGTGGTGAATTTCTGTGCTCGATTGCGCTCGCGCTGACGTAGCTGCTGTTCTTTTGCTTTGGTGGGCGTGTCACTCTTGTTGGCGTATGGGTTGTCATTTTGCTTGAGTACCACATTGAGTGGTGTGCCTTCAAGCTTGAACACTTGACGGAATTGGTTTTCAAGATAGCGCTGATAGCTCTTAGGCAGAGAGCTGGTTTGATTACCATGAATGACGATTACTGGCGGATTGTGACCACCGATATGAGCAAAACGCAGTTTAATACGGCGACCAGCGACTGTCGGTGGCGGATTGGCCGTCACGGCGTCTTGTAAAATCTGGGTCAAGCGATTGGTAGACACATCAAACATAGACGATTTATAAGCACGCAAGATAGAAGGGTATAAATTGCCTACGCCTGTACCATGTAGCGCTGATATCAAATGTACTTTTACATAGGGAATAAAGCTAAAACGGCGATCCATCTCGAGCTTAATGTAATCTCTTTGTTCTGGCGTCAGACCATCCCATTTATTAATCGCCACTACCAAGGCACGGCCCGCATCTAATGCATAGCCAATCATATGCAAATCTTGATCGACAATGCCTTCATGCGCGTCAATAACAATAACGGTGACGTTAGAGTCTTCGATCGCTTGCAGCGTTTTGATAACCGAGAACTTTTCTACTTTTTCATCGATTCTACCGCGGCGACGCACACCCGCTGTATCAATGAGTACGTAGTCTCTGCCATCGCGCTTATAAGGGATATAAATACTGTCGCGAGTGGTGCCCGGCATATCAAACACCACCACCCGATCTTCACCCAACAATCGATTGACTAGCGTCGATTTACCAACGTTTGGACGACCAATAATGGCAAGCTTTAGACCTTTTGGCTCGACTACATTGTCTTGCTCAGGCATATCCGCGGTCAAAACTTCCAGCAGGTTACCAACACCGCGACCATGACTGGCCGCCATCGGATATGGTTCGCCCAATCCTAACGCATAAAATTCAGCAGGTGCCGCATCATGGACGCCATCGACTTTATTGGCAACCACATATACGGGCTTACCTAGGGTATGCAAAAACTTACCAATTTCGGCATCAGCGCCAATCATACCTGCACGGGCATCGACGACAAACACAATGATATCGGCTTCGTGGATAGCGGTATGCGATTGCTCAGACATATAGTCGTCGATATTGCCACTACCGTCATCCGCTTCACCAATACCGCCCGTGTCTACGACGATAAAAGATTTGTCTTCGTAGGTCGCATCGCCATATTGACGGTCACGAGTCAGTCCTGATAAGTCAGCAACCAGCGCCTGCCGACTTTTTGTAAATTGATTAAATAAGGTAGATTTACCGACGTTTGGACGACCAATTAAGGCGACCACAGGCTTGATACTCATGGGTTACTCTCAGTGAAGGGCAAAATGACGGACCGTACGAATACTCTTAGACCAAACCCCAAAATTACGATTAGCTGTGACAAACTCGTTTAGTCTACAATACGTAGTACTTGCACTCGTTTTCCTTGCTACTCTAACTTTTGTGAATGGTATTAAAACAACAATAGCGAATATTCTGTACTTGACCGAAAATTAAAATAAAGGATAAAACTTTAATAGAAATAATCAGCTATTTTGCATTTAAAAACACGATATAAGCTGACTAAATTTCATATAAACATGATCGTAAAAAAGCACATAGGAATGATGCTGAAAGCGCATCGGTCGCATAGAATACGCGAAAGCTTATATTTAAACAAGCAATTTACACCAGGCACTAAACGCTGACTAAGCAGCGTTTTTTATTAATTATATTATCAGTGGGACTATTTAATAAACAATGCTAGTTAATAAACAATAATAATTAATAAACAATATTAAAACCTACTCTATTAAATAGCTGCTACTAATAAAGATTTAACGTGCCAGCTGCCAAATAGCAACTTGCCCTGAGGTACTTTGGGTCATTAAACGGCTGCCTTGTACTTGTAAATTACTCAACGCGCCTTTGGTTTGTACACGGCTGACGATTTTACCGCTAGCAGGGTTAAATAAATGCACCACACCATCGAAATCACCAACGGCAATGTAATTGCCAATCATCACAGGGTTGGTTAAGTGACGATAAGCCAACTCTTCGCTTTCCCACAGCAGCTCACCACTGGTGCGATCATAAGCGGCGACTTTACCGTCTAGACTGGTGCCAATAACTTGTTGGTTATTTACGGCAAGTGATTTTAAGCTAGCAAGCTCTTTAACGAACATCACTTGACGTGACGCCAAATCGATACCCAGTAATTGGCCACTATAACTGATGGCGAAAAGTTGGTTTTTATCGATGACAGGCATGCCATCAACGTCGCTCATGCGCTCAACCTCACTACTACCAGCGCCAACGCCAACACGTCTTGACCACTGCGGCAGACCGCTATCGGTCGTCACCGCGTGCAAACGCCCATCAGCAGTCGCTAATAACGCGGTTTTACTGTCTAACAAGGTTGGTGCAGCACTACCACGTACGCTGATGGCTGGTACTTGGGTCGCAAACTGCCAGACAGACTGACCGGTTTGTAGTGACAGACCATGCAAAAATCCATCGTTCGCTGATAGAATCACGCGGTTATTAGTAATAAGCGCTGGGGTCAACACCGACCCTGATAACTGCTGCTGCCAGCGTTTGGCACCAGTAGCACTATCAAAGGCCATGATTTGACCACCGCGAGTACTAACAATCGCTGTTTGGCTTAAAGCATCTAACGCAACACCGCCTGTGATTTGATCATCGACATTGACCGACCATAAACGCTCGCCTGCATTATTAAAACCCGCCAAATCACCACCGCGCGATGCAGTAACAATTTGTCCATCGGCATAACCGACCTGCAGATTCAGTGGGTCCTTTTTACTGGCTTTTTTACTACCGACATCCGTACTAAAAACAGGCTGTAGTACGCTAATAGGCTCAGCAATCTGTACCAGTTTTACGGGATCGTTGACGACGGGTTTGATACCGCGATTACACCCAATCACTGCAGTGCTCATTACTGCCAATACTGCCACATGCATCACTGTCTTTTTGACGGTGTTAGCGGTTAAAATTTTGCTAGAGCGAATAGATTGAGTCATTATAGGTTCTCACTACAAATAAATGATTATTAATTAGCAATTACTGCGTCACATCAACGGTTGTATTTTCTGCTGGGTTTTCTACTATTAATGGCTGTTCAGGAGCAGTTGACTCTTGAACTAGGCGCGCTTGATCAGCGATAGGCTCAGGCACGATTCCTAGACTCTCCATTTTTAACGCCAATACTGCACGTGTTTCTTGACGGCCACGTAACAGCTCCCAAGCATTATTGTACGACTTAATCGCTGATTCTTTATTGTCTTGCGCCAAGTAAATATCACCGAGCAATTCTTGTTGGCTGGCTTCAAACGAGCCTGGCATGTCATTGTTCGCTTGTGTCAACGCCGCATCTGCATCGCCTGCCGCCAATAGCGTTGTTGCATAGCGTAAGCGAGTGATCGCTTTTAATCCTGCATCACCCAAATCAATGGTCAACGCTTTTTTGAGGGTATCACTTGCCGCCGCAAAATCATCGTTATCAATTTGCTGACGCGCTTTAATCATCAATGCTTGCCAAGCGTAGACTGACTCGCCATGTGTGCTCACCAATGCATCAATATCTTTATTCAACTGTGTACGGCTCTGCTCGAGTGATGCTTGAGCTTCTGCCTCTAAATCTGGGTTTTGCGAGGCCAAACTCACTTCTTCATTTAAACGCTGAATGTCTGCATAATAATCTGCGGCGACAGTATCAACCCGCGCATGGTTGTCTTGCCAATAAGTCCAACCGAAATAAGCAGCCAGTGCCAACAAAATCACAGTGACAATATAACTGCCATATTGCTTTAACGCTTGCATTGAACTGTCTGCATTCGGCGAATTAGGTGTCAGAGCCATATATGTTTACCTGATAAGATTTATATTAATTTACTAATGCCAAAATCGATTACTGACGCGAAATATTGTCTTTATTTGCCAGCCAATCTGTAGCGACCGTTTGTTGTTCACCTGTTTGCATATCTTTGATGCTAATGGTGTTATCTTCCAGCTCTTGCTGAGCGATAATGACGGTCATTGCTGCACCTGACTTGTCTGCTTTTTTCATTTGCGCTTTTAGGCTCGTCGCACTGGCCATTTTCACTCGAAGGTCTGGGCGACTATAACGCAAGCGTTGCGCATAACCAATACCAGCACTATAGACCTCTGGATGGGCAACCACAAAGACATCACAAGCAGGAAGCGCTGCAATCGGCGCAACCGCTTCCATCAATAATAATAAACGCTCAAGCCCCATGGCAAAACCAACGGCAGGCTCAGATTTTACCGGCTTACTGCCGTCTGTACCGATAGACTTTAGTTGTCCGACTAAGCCATCATAACGACCGCCCGCACAGACGGTGGCTTGGCTGCCAAGCTTATCCGTTACCCATTCAAAGACGGTCTTATTATAATAATCAAGACCACGGACGAGGTGCGGATTTATCTCAAAATCAATACCTAGTTCGGTTAAATACTTTTGAACCTGCTCAAAATGCGCCACACTGTCTGCACCCAAAAATTCAGCAAGCTTTGGTGCACCGGCTAATATGGCTTGAGTACTGGCTTCTTTACTGTCTAAGATACGTAATGGATTGGTGGTTAAGCGGCGCTTACTGTCGTCGTCAAGCTGGTCTTGTTTATCGGTTAGATACGTCACCAATGCTTGACGATAAGCATGACGCTCATCCAGCTCACCTAAGCTATTTAGTTGTAAATGCATCTCATCTTTTAAACCCAATTCTTGCCACATGAGATGGGTCATGGCAATCAATTCAGCGTCAGCATCTGGAAGCGGACTACCGAAGCTTTCGACACCCAATTGATGGAACTGACGATAACGGCCTTTTTGCGGACGCTCATAGCGAAACATCGGACCGATATACCATAATTTTGGCGTATCACCGCGCAGTAAATTATGCTCAATCACCGCACGTACTGCGCCTGCTGTACCTTCAGGACGCAGTGCCAATGGCGTTGGTGGCTCAGATTTATCCGTAAAGCTATACATTTCTTTTTCAACGATATCCGTTGCGCCGCCGATAGCACGCGCAAACAAATCGGTTTGCTCAACGATTGGTAGACGAATATGCTCATAGCCGTATCTACCCAATACATCAGCCAATATCGCCTCTAAGTGCAGCCACTTTGCAGATTGCTCAGGCAAAATATCATTAAACCCTTTGATCGCTTTAATCATGGTACGGTCGTATCCTTAAAATTTTTAACAGGTCGTTCTATCATTGTTGTTTTTGCTTATAAGTAAGCATTATTTTACGCGAATAATCTCATTCTCGCGTTTTTTTGCTAAATCTTCTGCATGAGCACGTACCATGCCTTCGATTTCATCGACCAGATTATCCGTATGAATCAAATGGCTCTTTTCACCCATACGATACACCAATGATTTTGGTGCAGCGCCAACGATACCAATATCGGCTTCTTTTGCCTCACCCGGACCATTTACTTTACAGCCAATCACCGACAGATCCATCGGTTCACGAATGTCTTCTAAACGCGACTCTAACGCGGTCATTACCTTGATGACATCAAACTCTTGACGCGAGCAGCTTGGGCAAGCGATAAAGTTAACGCCATTAGAGCGAATATTCAATGATTTTAAAATATCGAAACCAATTTTTATTTCTTCTTCAGGCTCGGCGGCTAAGGAGATACGAATGGTATCGCCAATACCATCTAACAGTAAACCACCGAGGGCAATGGCAGATTTCACCGCCCCTGTACGATAGACACCCGCTTCAGTGACACCCAAATGTAGCGGATTATCAATTTGAGCAGATATCAGGCGATAAGCATCCAAGGTTAAAAACACGTTACTGGCTTTGACCGATACTTTATATTGGTCAAAATTGAGACGCTCTAATATATCGATATGACGCATCGCTGATTCGAGCATCGCCTCGCCTGTTGGCTCAGTATATTTGCGTTGAATGTCTTTTTCTAACGAACCTGCGTTAACGCCAATACGAATCGGAATATTGTAATCCTTGGCACAAGCGACCACTTCGCGTACTTTGGCATCGCTGCCAATGTTACCAGGGTTGATACGCAGGCAATCAGCACCTGCTTCGGCAACGGCCAAGGCAATTTTATGGTCAAAATGCACATCGGCGATTAAAGGAACACTGACCCGCTTCCGAATTTCTGCAAAGGCTTTGACCGTATCCATCGTCGGCGTCGATACCCGCATTAGATCAGCACCTGCCTCAACGCAGCGCTCGATTTGGGCGACAGTCGCTGCCACATCACAGGTATCTGTATTGGTCATACTTTGGACACTAATCGGCGCATCGCCACCAATCGCGACATCACCGACATGTATTTTTTTGGTAGGACGACGGTTAATAGGCGCTGACGTTGACATAGACAAACCCTTTCATTGGAGCGAGAAAAACGAAGAAAAACACACTTATAATAGCGCTAAACACTCAGCAGCACTCAAAAGTAGCGTAAAAAGTTAAGGCGCTAACTCAAAGCTAGCCTGCTTATCAGTTGCATAGCTGTCTAAAGCCACCGCTTCTTGGTTGAGCATTAAGCTGACGTTATCGATATTATCAATTTGCACATTAAATGGTGGCGTACCTAATAGCTTATAATCACCAGACGTCTGAGCGCCATTCATCAGGCTGCTACCAGAGGCATCACTGATACTAACAGCGGCGGTATTGGTCAGTTTTACCTCTAGAGAGGCCATGCTCGCATTAGCGTCGCCTGTATTTAAAGCAGAGCCAGAAGCGCCGACGCCAGTAGCGTCATTAATCGCAGCGCCTTGCGCCTGCTCTATCTCTGAGAGGTCTTCCGTGGTTGATATCGGTTGGTCGCTGTTTTCTTTACTGGCGTTGCTAACCATACGGAACAAGAAAATCGCTAAGATGATGACACCAATAACCGCTATGATAAGCAATGGATTAAAACGAATGCGGTTGTGGGTATCACGCTGCAATGTGCCCATGGGGCGCAGTGGTGACTCGACGTTTCTCATCGAATCTGATTTTAGTTCGTTGGGATACGCGGCGTCAAAACTACTCGCTATCTTGACAGGATCTAAACCCAAAAACTTAGCGTAATTAATCGCAAACCCACGAGCAAAAGCCGCTTGCGGCATCTGCGCAAAGTTCTCATCCTCTAGCGCTTGCAAATGACGCTTTAAAATAAATAACTCGGCGGCCGCCTCTTCTAAGCTTACTTGCTTATGTTTGCGGGCTTGCTGCAACATGGCACCAAATGATCCCTGAGCATTAGATTGAGTGTTTGATGATGGGGTGGTCATTTCCATGGTGCCTCTGGATTATTAAGCCAAGTCTTAAGTTGTTTTGCTTCATCGCTTAGCGGATAAGCAGATAAAAGCTGCTGTGCCAATTGCTGGCGCGTTTTTATATTGTTTTGCGCAGCGGCAAGTTTAATACCTTGTAATAGTAAACGCGGGCTAATACCCTGTCCTTTCACTAATACCAGTGTCTCATCATAAAGCCGTTGCGCCTGCTGCACACGCTGCTGTTCAAGCAATAAATCTACCAATTCAATATGCGCAATCACACTATTACGATTGCCATCGAGCGCACGTAAAAATGCTTTGGCCGCCGCAGGGTGATCATTAAGTTTAAGATAAGTACGCCCTAGATTCTCCAACGCACCAATACGGCCTTCGTAACCCAATGCTGCACCTGCAATACCAAACTGCTCTGCCGCCTCACGATAGCGCTTCATCTGTGATAAATAAACGCCATAGTTATTGTTTGCTTGTTCAAAATTTTTATCAAGGGTGATTGCCTTTTTAAAATACTGATCGGCTTTTTCAAGATTGATGCGGCTACCCTCTTGCTGCAGCAAAACGCCCATCATATCATAGGCTGGCGCGTAACGGCTATCAGCAGCAAGGGCTTTTTCGAGCTGACGCTGTGCAGTATCGAGCTCTTTTTTTCGGATATATTGCGCCGCCAGTGAAGTGCGCACGCGAGCAATTTCCTGTTGGTCTAAGTTACGATTGTCATTAGGTCGCGTCGACGTTTGATAAGGGGTACCATTCAGCAAGTCGTTGTTTGGTGTGCTTTGGCAACCACTTAACATCAGCGCGCTTAACGACCCTGCAAGCAAAAGACACCGAGCGCTGTTTTTTTGAAAAACTTTATTACCCAACCGCTTCATCGTATGAGAAAAAAATGTTTGATATTTGAACTGACAAGAATTTTTAGAAGTCATCGTGGCTACCATCATAAAACTGTGAGTCAATGCGTTCGATCCTCGAGGCATCAGTTTAATAGATTTAACCCCCATAAGTACAATTTAGTTTTTATTAATTGCACGGCGCTAGGCTGTTGACAGCGACGACTACATTTTATTACCGTTGTGATGCAAAAAAGACAGCTAACGCTCAGCAGACTACTATGTTTTATTTAGAACTGATGATAGCCATTCATGTAACTTATTAATCACTCAGGCAACCATCACCCTAAACGCTTTCACGGTCTTTGATACTTTGCTGCCAAGCGGCGGAACGACGAGTTCTATCAGCGACTTGCCCCACCAACTGACCACAGGCGGCATCAATATCGTCCCCACGCGTTTGACGAATGGTACAGACAAACCCCGCCTCACTTAATATATTGCTAAAAGCATGAATACGGTTATTGCTTGATTTATCATATCCCGAATGCGGGAACGGATTAAACGGGATGAGGTTAATCTTACTTGGTAGACCGTCTAATAACGCGACCAACTGATGAGCATTCTCATTGCTATCATTGACACCATCTAGCATTACGTATTCGATGGTCACGTGCTTTTTATGGCGTGGATTGACATCATGAACGTAGTTCTTTGCAGCAGCAATCAGCTCGTTTAACGGGTATTTTTTATTTATTGGCACTAGCTCATTACGTAGCTCGTCATTGGGCGCATGTAGCGAGATGGCCAAGGCCACATCGATATCTTGCGCCAACTGATACATTTTTGGCACCACGCCCGAGGTGGATAAGGTCACGCGGCGCTTGGACAGTCCATAGCCATGATCGCTTAACATCAGCTCCATCGAGCCCACCACGGGTTTGTAGTTTAGCAATGGCTCGCCCATACCCATCATCACTACATTAGTGACGTTATTTTCCCATAGGCTATGGTCAACGTTGTCTAAACTGTCATTTTCATCGCTCATATAAGAAGCGTTAGCCACCCATAGCTGCCCGATAATCTCAGCCGCACTTAAATCGCGCTCAAAGCCCTGTTTACCCGTACTACAAAAGCTACAATCCAGCGCACAACCCACTTGTGAGGAAATACATAAAGTTTTACGACCGTTTAATTTACTATCATCTGCAGGAATTAATACCGTCTCAACCAATGAGCCGCCAGTAACTTCAAACACCCATTTACGGGTGCCATCATCGCTATATTGGCGATGAATCACTTTTGGTGGCGTGACACAAGCATTGAGCGATAATTTATCACGCAATGATTTGCTGAGATTGGTCATTTGCTCAAAATCCGTCACCCCATGCTGATAAATCCACTTAATTACCTGTGTCGCACGAAACGGCTTTTCGCCGATACTTTTAAAGTAGTCAGACAGTTGCGCTTGCGGCATGCCCAATAAGTTGGTCTTGGCCTGCGCCTCGTCTACTAGCTTGATGCTCTTAGTAGCCTTTGCAGGTATGTGCTGGGTTGGGGTTTGAACAGTGGACATAATAGGTAACCTTTTTGTATCTGCTGATGTGAGCGATACAATTATTGATATGGGTGTTGCGATGCATTCATAATGCATGAGTGCATGAGCAATCCGTTATGAGCGCATTTTATCAGGAACTTGTGAATACTGAGCATTTGATAAAATCATGCTGACAAAGGATTGATAACGCAATGTAAAACTAATAATGAGGCAAGCTGTCGAAAATTTCAATCATAAATAAATCTATTATAAGAGCTAAAACGGCTTATACCATAAGATATAAGCCGTCCCACCATACTAATTATCAATAATCAACATTATAAGCTGATATCAATAATTGCTACTAGCGCTTACGTGCACAAACTTCATCATCATTGAAGAAGTAGCTAATTTCACGCGCTGCTGATTCTGCTGAATCTGAACCATGAACCGCGTTTTCGTCGATGCTGCTAGCAAAATCAGCACGGATAGTGCCTTTGTCTGCGTCTTTTGGGTTAGTAGCGCCCATGATTTCACGATGCTTAGCGATAGCGTTTTCGCCTTCTAACACAGATACCAATACTGGGCCTGACATCATGAAAGATTTTAGGTCATTATAAAATGGACGCTCAGCATGCTCAGCGTAAAAACCACCCGCTTTTTCATCATCAAGTTGTAGCATTTTAGCCGCAACAATTTTTAGACCCGCTTGTTCAAAACGGTCATAGATAGCACCGATGTGGTTGCCAGCAACAGCGTCAGGTTTGATGATAGATAAAGTACGTTCGTTAGCCATGAAAAGCTCCTAATAAATGATAAATTCGATAAGAAATAAAATAGTAAATACTTGGTTTTATCTTTGGTCACAATGTTGGCTGCATTAACTTGGCTGAACCAAGTGACTCATGGTCTACCAATACGGCAACCTGAGCGCCAACACAGGATTGCTGCCTATTATAATGATTGACGCTATAAATGATAGGGTTAATTTATGACCATAGCTTGCAAAAAAGTAAATATTACAAGTTGATATTGCTACTCACCTAAGCGACTGTCTCGGCAACTACCCGCGTTACATTCACGCACCCGCTCATTTAAGAAATTAACGCGACTGGTCGTCGTGCGAGTAGCACAGCCCATATTAACAAAAAAGCCATTTTCATCATCATTATAACTACATCGATCATTGCGCTCACGCAGCCAAGCCAGCTGACCACGTTTTAGCGTGGATTTTTGTTTTTTATTCAGCTGTTTGCTTAACTTGTTGTAAGAAGTATTGAGCTCTTTATCTGCTTGTAAATATACTTTTGTCAGACAATATAGACTGTCAAAATCGTTATTGGGATTATCACAATTTTCAGCACCCCAAGAAAGCATAGGTAGCATAAAAGCGGCAGACGTTACTATCGCTAAAGAAGTATTACGAATAGAGCGCTTGACAGTATTTGTTATCATTACATTTTCCTTTTTATGTATTAAAAGAGTTGGTGGTGTGTCAGAAAGTATGCTGAAGAAATAAAGGAGGGTGACAGCCAAAGCAAGATGATATATTTGAGGTTATGAAGACACAAA
>NZ_RRYW01000091.1 GCF_014861365.1 Psychrobacter sp. FME6 | reverse complement strand
AGGTGGTCTTTTTTTATGGCTTATATAATTTGTGAATGTTCAACACGCCCTAATTGTATTTACACTAATTTTTTATGGTTAGACTCTATATAGCTAGATTCTATACTTATACTGTATCGACAATCACTGGACGACCTTGATGATTTAAAACAGTCACATCGACGTTATATAACACTTTCATTGTTTCTTGTGTGAGTACATCCACAGGCGCTCCTGTGGCTAGCACGCGACCTTCTTTCATCGTCACCACGGTGTCGGCGAATTGCGCCGCTTGATTGATATCGTGCAAGACAATCACCACGGTTTTATTTTGACCATGGCTCAACTCACGCAGCTCACGCATTAGGCGCCCAGCATGGTACATATCCAGATTATTTAGCGGCTCATCGAGCAGTAAATACGGCGTATCTTGGCAAACAATCATCGCAATCAATACCCGTTGTCGTTGTCCACCCGATAACGTCGACAAAAAGCGCTCAGCCAAAGGCTCAAGCTCAAAACGTTCTATAATTTCCTGCACTTTTTGTTGATCGTGCGCGGTTGGCTGTCCTTGGTGGTAGGGATAGCGACCGAACATCAGCAGCTCGTGTACACGTAGCCGTCCTTGTACTTGGTTGTCTTGTCCAAGCATGGCGACAGTCTTGGACAAGGTTCGCGCATGACAGCTGACAATATCGTGCTCAGCGAAACGCACCTGCCCAGATTGAAGCGGCTGCAGGCGTGCCATCACCGAAAATAGAGTGGATTTTCCCGCGCCATTGGGACCAATTAAGGCGATAATTTGGGCACTTGGTAACGATAAAGTGATGTCATGTAAGATTTGTTGTTTGCCAATATGGTACGAGATGTTATCCAATTTAATCATAGGGGCTTCTTGTTTTTAGATAAATTTTGATCAGTTTTTTGGACTGGTATTACTGGCGACGTTGGCTTATAAAAATCAATATTAAAAATACCAAGCCGCCCGCCAATTCAATCACCACTGACAGTACGCCCGCCATGCCCAATACTTGCTCAAATACGGTCTGACCCAATACCAAGCAAATCATGGCCACCAAGCTGACCAGTATCAGTCGTTCGCTATGATACATATGGCGAGCAATGCGATTGGTTAAAGCGCAGACTAATAAACCAAAAAAGGTTACTGGACCGACCAATGCTGTCGCTGTAGCGACTAATACCGCAATGACTGTTAATAGCCCAAATGCCAGGCGTTGATAATGGATACCGAGGTTAATCGCTTGGGGCTTACCTAGCATCAACACATCGCACTGATAGCGCCAGCGCCAGATAAATAGCCCACTAATCACACAAATAAATAGACTGATACCAAGCAACTGTGGATTGACGGTATTAAATTGCGCATAGCTGGCAGATTGCACCACCACAAAGTCATCGGGGTTAATCAATCGTGCAATCAATGCCGATAAACTACGAAACAGCACGCCAAAAATAACGCCGACCAATATCAGCCGCGTCAAATCCTGACTGCTCTTGGAGAATAGCAACCGAAATAATAGCAATGATGCGCCAAACATTAAGAATATTTCAAGCGAGAATTTGGCAATCGGATTGATACTGGTAAAGCTGATCGCGCCCAAAAAGAACACCAATAAACTTTGCAGCAGCACATATAACGAGTCAAAGCCCAACAGTGATGGCGTCAAAATAGGATTGTGGGTCAAGGTTTGGAACAGTAACGTCGATACCCCGATAGCATAGCCAACCACCATCAGCGCCAGTAATTTTTTGCCTCGTAGCGGTAACGCAAAATCCCAATGACCGTTGACGTTGAGGGTTAAAAACAGAACCATCGAGATCAGCAGCACAATGGCCGCAATCGATTTTGGGTGATTGACGATGAATGTCCAAAATTGCGCTAGACGACTCTGTTCAGAAGAAGAGGTGTCATTATTATTTTTTTGAGTACTGTTTCTCGAGCTATTACTTTTTGAATAACTATTCTCTGAGCTACTATTTTTTGCAGCGCTAGGCGTAAAGGGTGAAAACATGCGCGAATCCTATAGTGCCAAGCTTATCTGGTAAAAAAGAGAGATAAGTGAAGAGGGTAGATAACTGATAACAGGGTTGAGTGACTGTTTTTATTGCTCGGCAGGCGCACGTAATAATAGCCATAAAAACAGCACGGTACCGACCACACCAAAGACCGTCGCCACAGGTACTTCAAACGGATAGCGAATAGAGCGACCAATAATATCGCAGAGCAGGACAGCTGAGGCACCTAATAGCGCAACTGCGGGCAAGCTACGACGTAATTTATCACCCATCAATCGACTGACGATATTGGGCACGACCAAACCAATAAATGGAATCATACCCACCGTCACCACGACAACGGCACTCATCATCGCCACCATCCCAACGCCAAGCCATGTGACTTGGCGTTTACTAATGCCCAAATTGAGCGCGATATTATCACCCAAACCAACGATGGTCAGTTTGTCGGCGATGATATAAGCCAATACACACAGCCCACCTGTCAGCCACAGTAGCTCATAACGACCAGCTAATACGCCAGAGAAGTCACCAAATTGCCATACACTTAGCATTTGTAACGACTCAGTTTGATAGGCGATAAACGTCGTCACCGCCTCGATGATACCGCCAAAGACAATGCCAATCAGTGGAATCATCAAAAAGTCAGTAGGCGGGATGCGGTGAATCAGCAGCATAAATAACATCATGCCAAATACAGCAGCGACGGTCGCCACGCCCATTTTGACGATAAGCGCGCTGGCTGGAAACAGCAAGCTGACCACCAATAGCCCTAGCGCCGCACTTTGGGTGGCACCAACCATCGATGGCTCAACGAAACGGTTTTTTAACACTACCTGAATAATCATCCCCGCTACTGCCATCGCGATACCGGTTAAGATAATGGCAATGGTACGCGGTAGTCGGCTGACCAACATTAATGAGCTATCCGAGTTGGCGCTATGACTGATGAGGCTTTGTAGGATACCTGACCATGAAAAATCCGCCACACCGATTGATAGGCTTAATAACACCAAAAACCCCATAATAATGAGGCTACCGGTGTTTATTAACCATGGCGGTATAGCGGCACGTCGAGGGTTGGTACTCAAACCTTTACTAGTGCTTTTTTGCCAGTGCGGTGAAGCAATAGGCAACGAAGCACTGGTTTTAGCGTGGGGTTTAGCGTGGGTATGAGCACGATGTGAAAATAACGACATAACTTATACTGGCTTAAAATGAGGTGCTAATCATCGATTAACAACAATGGCTTGCATGGTTATAGCGTTTATTTTGCGCTAGCGAATGCGTCTTTAATGGTCGTCAAATCTTGCATCCACTGATAATAGCCACCGAATGCTAGGTAAGAGTCTGGGCTCAAGTAAACCACTTGATCTTTACTCCATGCAGTGGTTTGCGCGACCAATGGGTTGTCCAATACTGCTTTGGCACCAGCGCTATCTTCACCAATCGCTGCACTGCGATCAACGACAAACAACCAGTCTGGATTGGTTTTTTGTAGGTATTCAAAAGACACTGGCTGACCGTGGCGCGCATCCGATATTGACTCGTCTGCAATGGGTATATCCAGTACAGTATGGATAAAGCCGTAGCGCGATTTAACGTTATAAGTAGAAAGTTTATTACCATTAACCATGACGACTAGGCCTTTGCCTTTATCCTTGGTTAAGGTTTTAGTCTCATCGATGAGACCGTCGATATTACCTTGCAGCTTAGCCGCCTGATCGCTCTTACCAAACAAAGCGCCCAAATCATGCAAACGCTGTTTACTTGATTCATAAATATTCGCGGTATCAATACTCATATCCAACGTCGGTGCGATACTGGATAGCTCATTATATTTTTCTGCCATACGCGAGCCGACCAAGATCGCTTGCGGCTGCATCGCATTTAAGTCTTCAAGATTGGGCTCAAATACGGTACCGACTTCTTTGGGCTCAGGCTGTACTTCAGAATGTAAGTTATCTAGATGTAGCCCGCTTGGCATACCATCAACCGCCACATCAAGCGCTGCTAAATCTTGTAACAAGGTCATGTCATAAACCACCAACGGCGAGGGGTTCATTGGTAGATCGACCTTGCCTTTTACCGTATCGACTGAGATTTTTTCAGCAGAAACAGCATCATTATTGTCAACATTTGAGGCAGAATCAGCCGTTTGGTTTTCAGCCTTGGTTTCTGTTGGCTCAGCATCGCTCGAATCAGGCGAGCTACAGCCTGCTACACCGATGGTGGTAAACAGTGCCGTCACCATGACAGCCAATAAGGGGCGTTTAAAAAGAGGGGTAGAAGAACGGCTAGATAATGAATTAATAGACATAAATGACTCGGTATATCGTAGGTTTGGAGAATGTGAAAAATAAAAAGAGCTTGTCTAGTATGGTTGTGCGCGCTAGATACTACTCGATAGTAATGCTTTAAGACTTCTTATTTTTTATTGCTGTTTTTACGCTTAAGGATTAAAGCGCTTAAAAATTAATATGCTTATGATAAAGTAATTGAGACTTATTATCAATACAGATGATAATGGTTTTTATTAACGATAGCTGAATAGTTTGCTAATATACTTCAATTATAGGCAGTTCTACATAAAATCGAGATGTTGGTAACCACGTGCTACGGTTATCAATTTTTCTTGCTTGCTGTTCGTAAGCGTGACAGGGGCTACGAAAAATTTAATCCAGTAGCACTCGTATCGGTTTTAAGGTGAATCAGCTATATAATAAAGGTTTGTTAAACCTGAAGGTGAATGACCTTACAATAGAGCTGTAAATATTTTGTTAAGTAAAGAAATTATTATAAATTTATTATTGATAATAATTATCGTTTGCATTATCATCTACGCCATTCTACTCCGGTTAAAATAAAAGTTAGGCTGTTATGAGTTCAACGGATTTAGACGCGCCACCACTTAGGTCAATACTCATTGCTATTATCATAGTGGTGACGCTACACGTGCTCACGGCAGTAGCATTGGTGGCGATAAAACCGCCTGAGATAAAAGTCGAGCCAGAAAAAGACACGCCACCTATCGAGATAGAGATGGTGACGTTACCGCCGCCACCCGTTGAGGTTGAAGAGAAAAAAGTTGAAGATAAAAAATCTGAGCCAGTTAGTAAGGTTAAGTCTCAACCTAAAGCTGCCTCAATAAAAAAACATAAGCCTAAGCCTCCAAAAGTAAAAGATACTAAGAAAACACCACTGTCAACGCCTGGCAATAGTGATCTACCTGATGAGCCTCCACCTGAAAGTACGAATAATTTATCTGATAATTCTAATACGCCAAAGCTAGGAGGTATCGTAGACAGTAGTTCAACTACGGTTATTCAAAAAAATGATGTCACTGTTCAAAAACCTACGACTAGCACCCATACAAGTAATAATAAACCCACAAAGCCGACCAGTAGTGGTGGAGATAGTGCGGTAAATAATAAAAGTGGGGATGACGAAGTAACAGAAGCACCAGTCGATAAAGGTCCGGTAAGTTTCGGTGCTAGTGAAGCTACCTGGAAACCCGGACATCAGCCTAATCTTAGTTTTCTTAAAGGGGAACGCAGGCGTCTTAAAAAAGATATTTCAATAACAGTAAAAATTATAGTAGACGAAAAAGGCAATATTGAGAGTGCAGTTATCTCTTCAGGAACAGGTAATAAAAACATAGATAGCAAAATTCGCAAAGCTATAAAGAAAGCTAGACTTAATCCTTTTATAAAAAATGGAGTAGCTGTGAAAGGTACTGTTACTCTGCCTGTTGTTTATGAAATAAAATGAATACATTGATTATTTAAGCGTTGGGTTATACACAGTAGTGACCGATATCTTAAGCCATAATACAAAATACAAAGGAGTCTGATATGGACTTTACAACCTACTGGCAATATAGCGATCTAGTAACTAGAACCCTGTTCTTTTTGCTACTCGCCTTATCTATCTTCTCTTGGGTAACCGGTATCATACGGATACTACAAAGCCGTAAATTGGCTGCCAATGTCGCCGATGACTTGAGTCAGCAAATTCAGACTAAGCAAGCAGAGTTAATAGAGTCGGATACAGCGACACGTCGTTTGGTGATAGAGCAGACTTTACTCAAACATATCGGTCGCTATCGCTTTGTCAGTGAGCGCGGACTACCAGTTCTCGGCACGACCGCGGCGATTGCGCCATTTATTGGTCTATTTGGGACAGTGTGGGGTATCTTTCATGCGCTGCATAATATTGGCACGACGGGACAAGCAGGCTTGGGACAAGTGGCAGGACCGGTTGGTGAGGCGCTGATTATGACAGGTCTTGGTATTGCAGTTGCGATTCCAGCGGTGGTGTTTTATAACCTTGCCGTACGTATCAATCGCCGTGTGATGTACCACGCCAATGACAGAGCGCATGATTTATTGGCGCAATCAACCGAGCTTGCCGCCGCACAGCAATCATCAATGCAGCACAGCACTACGGCTACCCAAGCCCAATCAGCGACAACGATAGACTCAGATAGACAAACTGCTCAAGCGTCAGAACATTATAATAAATCAGCAACATCGCAGCTATAAGCGCTGTTTATTGAGAATGTTATTTATTAATAATGTTTTGAAATCCAAAAAGGCGCCTCTGACGCCGGTTAAAACGCACTAACGGCAATGATTATAACGAAACGTATTGAGAGTAATTATGGCATTTCAATTGGGTGATGATGACAGTCAAAGCATGAGTGAGATGAACCTCATTCCGCTTATCGATATCATGCTGGTATTGATGATTATATTTTTATTGACGGCGACTGTGTTGAATCCAACGGTGCCATTAAACCTGCCAAAGACCAGTGCCGAGGTAAATGAGCCGCCACCAGAAGCCATTCAAATTAGCATTGATAAAGACGCAGGAATATTTTGGGACAGTGATCCGATTAGTATGGAGGAGTTAGAGCAGCGTCTACAACAGCAAAGCGCTGAAAACAAAGACCCTTCAGTACAATTGAGTGCGGATAAAGAAGGCAAGTACGATACGGTCGCGCAAGTATTGGCAGCAGCCAGTCACGCCGGATTGACCAAAATATCCTTTGTTAATGAATAGCTTTGTTAATAAAGCATTTTTGTGATACCTATTTGTGATACATAAGATACATAAAAGGTATCGGCTAACTCGTGGCATTTATATGTTGATATTTATACCTTTTATACCTGCTTTATATGATTAAACTTACCGCTAAAACCAGCAAGCCTATTAATAGAAAAATAGCCAAAACAATAAGAAGAATCATTAAAATAATAAACTTTCTCCAGCCTCACATGGGCAACCTTGTGAGGTTTCCTTTATTTTAATGTAGTCTTAACCTTTAAAGACATCGAGCCGTAATACGGCTTGTATATGTTGGAGCTATTTTAATAACACGTTAATTGAACCGTATTACTTCTGTTTTGAGCTGATTATAGGTAACCATTACCAACCATAGCCAAGTGGGCGATGGCCGTAACCGAAACGTCCAGGGCCATAACCAAATGGATAAGGCGAGCGTAGATAGTCAAGGTCGCGCTGACGAATATAATAGTAGCGTCCTTGCGAATAAGCTTCTTCTAGCTTCTCAATACCTTCGAGAGGACAAACAGGCTGCCAATCATAACCTTCACGGCCGAGCTTATAAGCATTGAGCTCGGTACAATAGTTTTTTAGCCCTTGCTGTCGGCCTTGCTCCCATTGAATACGGTTTGGCGTAGCGCCGACTACGCTGGCACATTGATTAGCATACTGACCGAAATACGCGCCTGAGCGACCACGGATACCGTCGGCATAGCCCACTTCTTGCCAGTTACTGCTTTGACATTGCTGCGGCGTTAGGCTTTGGGTGGTTGCACAGCCTGATAAGGTAAATAAAGCCGCACCCATTAGCGATAGAGCAATGCTGGATTTACTCGTGGCTTTATTGGCCAGTTTATTAGCAAAATTAGCGGCCGATGAGTTTCGCTTAATAATATTATTCATAATAAACCTGCGCGCGTCTAAAATTATGGTTTATCATAGCACCTTTTTAGACGCACGACTTTTTGTATCTTGTTATTGCGCTTATGTTTAGTTGAGCTAAGTGTTTGATCTGCCACTACAAATAGGCATGTCGTTATGAGCCGTTCAACTGGCTATCCAGTGGTTGTGAGATTTTGCTGCTTGATTTTTAATGGTTCGTGCTCATTATAAGTAACGGTATACTCGTCGTCTATTCGCCACCCCTTCATTTAGTTAAAAGGCCAGACCATCATGGGAACATTGATTGGCGTTATCATTGTACTATTCGTATTAGGGAGTATGATGGCGCTCAAACCTAGCGGTATTGATCAGCGTTTGGATAAGCTGCGCATGACCGCGCGTCGGTTGCAGTTGAACCCAAAACTCGTCACCTGTCCTGATTGGGTTAAGGGGAAGGACAATGAATATGGTCGCGGGATGATGGGCCAGTACTGCTTGGTGCTAGAAGATACGAAGTTGCCGCATACGCGCTATCAAGTGATCGATGGGCAGTGGCGACCAGACAGAAGTTTTATCGATACCAAGAGAGACGACGTCAAACTCACTATCCCAAGTATCACTCGGCCTAGTCAAAACAATAGCAATACGGCTGTAAAAAAGATTGATTTTAGTTTGGATAAAATGCCATTGGATTTGCCAGTTAGTATCGAGCCGTTTGTCAAAGGCCTATGGACCAAGGCAAATAGCATCGTCATTTATTGGGAAGATATCGCTTATGTACGTCCGTCAACCAATCCTACTTATCAGAAGAAACTGATTGAAGAAGATTTATTGGCGTTAAAAGAAAAGCTTGAGCAATGGGCTATAGAGGTGCATAAAAAGCCCAAGAGCTAGTAAATTGTTTTTTAATCTCCATTAATGTGTAATATGCAAGTACTTTTGGCATACTCTCAGTCATTTGCAGTTGACAGTTTAACGCTTAGCAGTGTAACGTCTTTATAACTGATTTTTTGTCTTATAGTTATTGCTTGTTTTATAACCGCTTTTTATCGGCAGCTACCACTACAATAATTCGCTGAGCAATTATAGCTAATTACTATAAATTGCCGTGCTGCCGAATGTATTCTTACTTTAATTTACTTATTATGGTGTCGTCACACATGGCAAAAACTACAACCAAAAAAAAACCAGCATCCGCTGCTGGCAATCCAAAAGGCAAGTCTTTAGTGATTGTAGAATCACCCGCCAAGGCAAAAACGATTAATAAATACCTTGGTGATGATTTCGTTGTCCGTTCAAGTATCGGTCATGTTCGAGATTTACCCGTTGGTGCGAGCAAGAGCGCGAAAAAACCAGCAGCAACCAAAAAAGATGAGAGTCTGACCAAAGAAGAAAAAACCCAGCAAGCATTGGTACGGCGTATGGGCGTCGACCCTGAACATAATTGGGCGGCAGTCTATGAAGTATTGCCAAATAAAACCAAGGTCATCAAAGAGCTCAAAGCCTTAGCCAAAGACGCTGACAAAATCTATCTCGCAACGGATATGGATAGAGAAGGGGAAGCTATTGCTTGGCATCTCAAAGAAGTGATTGGCGGCGCGGACAGTAAATATGAGCGCGTGGTCTTTAACGAGATTACCAAATCTGCCATTCAAAACGCCTTTAAGCAGCCCTCCAAACTCGATATTGATCGCGTCAATGCCCAGCAGGCAAGGCGCTTTTTAGACCGTGTGGTTGGTTTTATGGTATCGCCGCTGCTATGGCAAAAAGTCGCTCGTGGTCTATCTGCGGGGCGTGTGCAATCGGTTGCCATGCGTTTGGTCGTAGAAAGAGAACATGAAATTCGTGCCTTTATCCCCGAAGAATACTGGCAGATTCATGCGGATACTCACGTTGCCAGTAGCAAAAAGGACGCTGAGCAAATCGCGATTCGTTTAGAAGCCACTAAACAAGGCGGCAAAACGCTTAAGCTGGTCAATAAAGAACAGACCGATAAAGTCTTAGAAGTTCTTAACACAAACGACTTTATCGTTAAAGAGCGTGAAGAGAAACCAACGCAATCTCGTCCAAGTGCGCCTTTTATTACCTCGACTCTGCAACAAGCCGCCAGCACACGGTTGGGATTTTCAGTTAAAAAAACCATGATTTTAGCCCAGCGTTTATACGAAGCAGGTCATATCACTTATATGCGTACCGACTCTACCTTTTTGTCCGGTGATGCGTTAGCTGCGGTACGTGGTTATATCGAAGACAGCTACGGCGAAAAATATGTGCCAGAAAAACCAAACTTCTACGGCAACAAGCAAGGCGCACAAGAGGCGCATGAGGCGGTTCGTCCTTCTAACGTCAATATGAAGTCAACCCAGTTGAAAGGGGTTGAGCGTGACGCGATACGTTTGTATGAGCTGATTTGGCGTCAGTTTGTTGCTTGTCAGATGCTGCCAGCTAAATATCTGTCAGTGAATCTATTCGTCAGTGCCAATGACGTTGAGCTAAAAGCCCGCGGTCGTACCCTGGTGTTTGATGGCTTTACTAAGGTTATGCCACCCGCTAAGACCGACGATACTTTATTACCTGACGTCAAAAAAGGCGATAAGTTAACGCTTGATAAGCTAGATCCGAGCCAACACTTTACCAAGCCGCCACCGCGCTATACCGAGGCAAGCTTGGTCAAAGAGCTGGAGAAAAAAGGTATCGGTCGTCCATCGACCTATGCATCTATTATCTCGACTATTCAAGACCGTGGTTATGTGAAGCTTGAAAACAAGCGCTTATTTGCTGAAAAAATGGGCGATATCGTCACCGATAGACTGACGGCAAGCTTTCCAGACTTGATGGATTATACCTTTACCGCCGCGCTTGAGGATAAGCTTGACCATGTCGCTGAAGGCGATACGGACTGGAAAGATGTCCTCGATAACTTCTACGGTGATTTTAAAACTACCCTCGATCGCGCTAAAGAAAAAGACGGCATGCGCCCCAATGACCCAACCGATGTCCCAGACGTACATTGCGATCTTTGTGATCGTCCGATGCAGCTGCGCACTGGTTCAACGGGTGTATTCTTGGGCTGTACCGGTTATAACTTACCACCGAAGGAGCGCTGTAAAGGCACCAAAAACTTAATGCCAGTCGAAGCGTTTGCCAATCTTGACGACGCCGAAGGCGATGATGAAGCAGCCGAAGTCAGAGACTTGATGGAGAAAAAACGCTGCCCGAAATGTGGTACGGCAATGAATGGTTATATCGTCGATGGTGGCCTCAAGCTACATGTTTGTGGTAATAATCCTGATTGCGATGGCTACATTTTAGAAGAAGGTAAGTTTGAAGTCCCAGGCTCAGATGCCCCAACCATCGATTGTAATAAGTGTGATGGGCAGATGGAGCTAAAGACCGGACGTTTTGGACCGTACTTCGCTTGTCAGAAATGTGACAACACACGTAAAGTGCTCAAAACGGGTGAAGCAGCACCGCCGCGCATGGATCCAATCCATATGCCAGAGCTAAAATCGACCAAGCACGATGATTATTTTATCTTGCGTGAAGGGGCGGCAGGTATGTTTTTAGCGGCGTCTAAGTTTCCAAAAGTACGCGAAACACGGGCACCAAAGTTGGCTGAGCTGAGACAGATTAAAGATAAGATGGAAGATAAATTCCAGTATTTGTTTGAAGGCCCAGATGAAGACCCTGATGGTAATCCAACAATACTGCGTTGGTCACGGAAGAAAAAAGAGCAATATATCGGTTCTGAAAAGAACGGTAAAGCATCGCGTTGGGGAGTGTATTGGCGTAAAGGCGAGTGGGTAGAAGAGTCGTAAACTCCTTTACCTTTAGACTTTTATTAAAGGCTTGTTGTTTATACGATAAACATTGCTTTAAGCCACAAAAAAACCTCTTAGACTCTAAGAGGTTTTTTTGTGTGACTAGCTACTTGTGTAACTAATTAATAGTATTAAACTTAAACGTTATTAGGGCGTGTTGAACATTGGCGACAAATTGATGGCAAAAAAAATAGCGAACGGTT
>NZ_RRYW01000090.1 GCF_014861365.1 Psychrobacter sp. FME6 | reverse complement strand
TGCCGCCTTGTCTCTTGTCCCTCCAGATATAGCGATAGATGCTCATGTGACTAATACCACCATGAACGCCGGCTATTTGTTCAGGACTCCAGCTGTCTTTTAGCTTATCTGTGACCCAATCCCATACGTCAGCGATGATGCTGGGCGCATTGTTTGACCGTCTGTCACAAGCCTTGTTATTAGCATTCTTTGCTCGGTAACCGCGCAGGCCTTTATTACGCCTAAGCTCTCTTGATATGGTGCTGGGACTTCTGTTTAACGCCCTCGCTATAAATTTAATACTATGTTTTGCCCCTTTAAGGGCATAAATCTGGTATCGTTCACCTAGGCTTAGATGTGTATAGTTCATGGTTGCAATCTCACTTTGGTCGGTGGATAAAAACTTTGATGCTAGCGCATCTAGGTCTTTTTTTCACCTCACATTTGGTATTGCACTTCATGTGTTAATCTAAGTAATAAATGAAATATCAAACTCATTAAAAGACAGATTCATTTAATAAGAAAAACCGCATAACATTCAATGTCATGCGGTTTTTCAAATATTGTTTCTATTTTTTAAACTACTTATTCATAACTAAGCAAGCATCCCACCATCGACAACGACGGTTGTACCCGTGGTATAACTTGAAGCGTCAGACACTAAGTATAATACCGTACCAGCCATTTCATCTGGATCCGCCACGCGCCCTAGCGGGATTGCATGTAATGCCATTTTTAAGACTTTATCATTGGTAGTCAAAGCAGAGGCAAATTTAGTGTCGGTTAAACCTGGTAATAACGCATTGACGCGAATATTTAACGGTCCGCATTCTTTGGCAAAAGATTTGGTCATACTGATGACAGCCGCTTTAGTGATTGAATAAATACCTTGCTTATCACCCGCGACTAAGCCATTGACCGAGGCGGTATTTAAAATAACGCCGCCGCCCTGCTCGCGCATCATTTTGCCAGCAGCCGTCGACATAAAGAAATAACCACGAATATTGACTTCGACGGTCTTATCAAAAGCGGCTAAATCCGTATCTAGGATATGCCCGTAATAAGGGTTGGCAGCGGCATTATTGACTAAGATGTCAATTTGACCAAATTCGCTTTTGATATGCTCAAAAATTGCGTCAATCTGCTCCATCTCGCCCACATGACAGGCAAAGGCGCTGGCTTTATGACCATCAGCGACAATGCTATCGGCAACCGCTTGGCAAGCATCAATCTTACGGCTAGAGACAATAACGTGTGCGCCTCTTGAGGCCAAAAGACGGGCGATAGATTCGCCAATACCACGGCTAGCGCCCGTGACTAAAGCAATCTTGCCGGTTAAATCAAATAAATCTTTCATTATTATTCCTTATATTTTAAATTAGCTATTCAGTTTTCAATTTTTTATCGTAACTACTTAATAAATTATAGTTGAAAAACTGCAAATCCATTACAAGGCAGCCGAGCGTAGATATTACGTATAGTAAATCGAGCGAGGCTAACACCGTAATGATTTAGCAGTTATTTGACTATTAAGCCAGCATACCGCCATCAAGGGTAAAAGCATGACCATTCATAAAGCTGCTCTCATCACTAGCCAGCCATGCAATCGCGCCAGATACTTCATCGACCTTACCTAAACGGCGCATTGGACTGGCTTTAATGGTTGCTTGCTGCGCACGCTCATCCATATTAGCCATAGTATTGCGTACCATTGGCGTATCGATAAAGCTTGGGCATACCGCATTAAAGCGAATATTGACGCGGGCATATTCATGAGCAGCAGATTTGGTCAGTCCCATCACGCCATGCTTAGCAGCGCTATAAGCTGACAATAAAGGCGCAGAACGCAAGCCAGCAATCGAGGCCACATTAATCACATGACCACCGCCATTCGGTGCCATACAGGCAACAGCGGCACGCATACAATGCCAGACACCTTTTAGGTTAACAGCGATATTACGGTCAAAATCCTCATCGCTAAGCTCATGCATCGGTACAGGCTTATGATCGATACCAGCATTATTTATCACCACATCTAGACCGCCTAAAGTGTCCATGGCAAAGGCAAACAATACACGAACTTCATCGCCGCTAGTGACATCGACCTTTTGAAAGACAATACTATTACCAGCGTCTTGGGCTTGCTTGGCAACAGCAGCACCCATTTCTTCTGCCAAATCGCCAATGACTACTTTGGCACCGCGACTTGCCAGTAGTAACGCGCTAGCCGCACCGATGCCAGACGCACCGCCTGTGATTAAGATACGTTTACCTGTGACGTTTGAAGCCGGTAAATTTGCTAAATTATTTGACTCAAGTCCATTTGTATTTAATGTCATGATTTATCCCTCTACCTTAAGTACCAGTTTTCCGAAGTTTTCACCTTTAAAGAGCATCATCAACGTATCAGGAAAAGTCTCGATACCTTCAACGATATGATCTTTTACTTTAATATCACCTGACTGAATCCAGCCTGCGATATCTTTCATCGCCGTCGGGTATTCTTTAATATTATCAAAGACCACAATGCCTTCCATCCGTGCACGATTGACCAATAATGACAGATAATTCGATGGCCCTTTTACTTCTGTCGTGGTGTTGTATTGGCTAATCGCCCCGCAAATCACGATACGCGCATGCAGATTAATTTGAGTCAGTACGTCATTTAAAATATCGCCGCCAACGTTGTCAAAATAGACATCGACGCCTTTTGGACAGGTTTCTTTTAACGCTTTTTTTACATTTTCATTCTTATAGTCGATTGCCGCATCAAAACCTAACTCATCGACTAAGAATTTACATTTCTCAGAACCACCTGCGATACCAACGACGCGGCAGCCTTTGATTTTGGCAATTTGCCCAACCAAACCACCAACCGCACCGGCAGCGCCAGAAATAACAACTGTCTCGCCAGCTTTTGGCTGACCCGTTTTTAATAAGCCAAAGTAGCCGGTCATACCTGGCATACCGAGCACGCCTAAATAATAAGACAACGGCGCAAGGCTTGGATCAACTTTATGTAGTCCAGTACCATCACTGATTGCATACGACTGTACGCCATTGTGACCTGCGACATAGTCACCGACTACAAACTTCTCATGCTTGCTTTCAATAACCTCACCCACAGTACCGGCACGCATCACTTCGCCAATCTGTACTGGTGCGATATAAGATTTGGCGTCGTTTAACCAACCACGCATCGCTGGATCGATAGAGATATATTCGATTTTAATCAGTAACTCACCGTCTGAAACAGTCGGTAGTTCTGACTCGGTATAATCCCAAGTATCAGCGCTCGGCTCGCCAACGGGTCTCGCTTTTAAACGCCACTGCTTATTCATTGTTGTCATTATTTATTCCTTTAAGTTTGTATTTTTTGTTAATACTAAAATTGTTAATATCAAACATGACTGAAAATCGATTAAAACCACTCTGCTTGCATATCGATACATACCGCATTGTCATTATTTAACAGCTCGATATCGCGATTGATTAATGGTAATTCCCAATCGATAAAGTACTTTGCCGCTTGTATTTTGCCTTGATAAAAGTTTTGTTTTTCGACGTCGGTTGTATCACTTAATAATTGCTCAGCTTTGCTGGCTTGGCGAATCCAAATCCAACTCACTACGATTGAAGCAAAGATATTCATCAATGCTTGGGCATTTCCGGTAAGCGTGATTGCTTTTTCTGTTTGTAGAATTTTACTTAAATGTACCAACAATTCATGTAAATGAGCCATATAAGGTATCAATTTACCTGCCAATTTGGCAGTCTCGGGCGTGGTTTTTAGAGTGGTTGTGCTTTCTAAATCCTGAGTAATTTCACGTTTTAGAATTTCAATACCAAGCCCTTTATTTTGCCATAACTTACGGAATGACAAATCTAATGCCTGTACGCCATTTGTGCCTTCGTGGATAGGATTGAGACGGTTATCACGCCAAAATTGCTCGGCTTGATACTCACGCGTATAGCCTGCGCCGCCCAATACTTGGATACCCAAATCATTGGCTTTAGGACCATATTCAGACGGCCATGCTTTTAATACGGGCGTGAGCAAATCTAATAACTCTGAAAGCTCATTTTTTAGAGTCGCATCCTCACAAGTATTGATACGGTCAATCAGGTTTGAGCCGTATAAGCATAAGGAAATGCCGCCCTCGCTATAAGCTTTTTGCGCCAGTAACATACGCTTCACATCACCATGCTGAATGATAGCGGTTGCTGGATCTTCAGGTTTATTATTCGGTGCGATTCTACCTTGCGTGCGGTCCTTGGCATAATCGAGCGAATATTGATAACCGCGATAACCAATCATCGCTGCGCCAAAACCAACCGCAATGCGCGCTTCATTCATCATTTTAAACATATAGCGCAAACCAAAATGCTCTTCACCGATAAGATAACCCTGACAGTCACCTTTATCACCAAAGCTCAGTGCGGTAGAAGTCGCGCCTCGATAACCAAGCTTATGAATCAGTCCGGTTAGATGCACATCATTGCGCGCGCCAACCGATAAATCCTCATTTAAACGATACTTTGGCACGGCAAATAAAGAGATACCTTTGACACCACCGGGACCGCCCGGCACTTTAGCTAAAACCAAATGCACAATATTGTCAGACAGTTCGTGATCGCCACCTGAAATGTAAATTTTGCTGCCTTTTACGCGATAGCTGCCATCGTCTTGTTTGATAGCAGTGGTTTTGATATCAGCAAGTGAGGAGCCAGCATGTGGCTCTGTTAATGCCATGGTGCCAGTGAATTCACCGGTTAACATACGCGGCATAAAGGCGTTTTTAATCTCATCACTGGCAAAATGTGAGATGACATTAATCGCCGCCGTGGTTAAAAATGGATAAGCAGTAGTCGATGGATTGGCCGCCATAAAATAGCCTGCCACCGCGGTCATCACGGTTTCAGGTAATTGCATGCCACCATCGTCGAAACTATAACGACCAGCGATAAAGCCTGACTCACGAAACGCATCAAAGGCGATTTTCACATCGTCTATCATGGTTACCTTTTTGCCATCGAACTGCGGCTCGTTTTTATCCGCTACATGGTTATGCGGCAAAAATAACTGAGTCGCAATTTTATTGGCAGTGTCCAATACCGCATCGAACGTTTCGCGGCTGTGTTCTGCAAACTTAGGATGCTCGGTTAAATGTTCAGTACCCAATACATCGTAGAGTTGAAACGGTAATTCAAAATCGTTGATAAGCGTATCTGCTGCCATAGTGTTCTCGCTAACTAATTAAATTTGGTTATCAATTGATATTAATCTAATTTAGCACGTTGCCGTATTGTCATTTATGACATAATTACGGTCAAATAAGACATTTATAAGCCGCCGAGCTAAGTAAATACAGCTAAGAAATAAGTTATCTTAGAACGCAGTTATCAAAAAACAGCCATTAAAAAAAGATAAAGGAAAACAGATAACTATGCCCTATTTCAAACCTTTTAAAGTGATTATTCTTGGCTTCGATGGGGTGCTTGGTAGCGTGCTTGCTGGCGCGTTAGACCTGTTTTCATTTACCGGTGTCAGTTGGCAACGATTTTCGGGTGAAGCCGTAGAGCCTAGATTTAATGTGCAGATAGCAAGCCTAGGCGGCGCAGATATTAGATGTAGCAATCGCTTAATCATGCAAGCGCATTGCGATATTCGAGATGTGACGGAGTGCGACTTATTATTAATCCCAACCATTGGCGATTCTATCGATAAGGTATTGAGCCAAAATAGCCAGTTAATTCCACATTTACAGCGGTTGGCAAGTACCAAAGCAGATATTGCTAGTAATTGTAGCGGTGCTTTCTTTTTAGCAAAGGCAGGATTGCTCGATAATAAAATAGCCACCACCCATTGGGGCTATGCGAGTAAATTTAAGGCAGACTTTCCACTGGTTGATTTGCAAGAAAACCAGTTTGTCACTCAATCAAAGAATCAATCAAAGAATCAATCAAAAAGCCAGTCAAAAAGTGACTCAATAACCCAGTCGGGCAATATCTTTTGTGCGGCGGGAGGAAGCGCCTTTTATGATTTGGGATTGTTATTAATAGAGCGCTATTGCGGGCGTGAGATTTCTACCCAAGTGGCAAAAACTCAAATCATCGATAGCAAAAGAGGTAATCAGAACAGCTATACCAATGTGACTTTGCATAAACCGCATGCAGACCAATTGGTTCAGCAAGTACAAGAGTTCATTGAAGAGAACTTCAATCAGCCTCTACAAGTGAGCAGTTTGGCAGCCATGGTTAATATCACACCGCGCACATTAAATAGACGCTTTCAATCCGCTGTCGCTATGCGTCCGATTGAGTATATTCAAGCGGTGAGAGTTGAACAGGCAAAACGTTTATTGGAGTTGGGCGATGTGACGATAAAATCGCTGGCGCATCAAGTCGGCTACGATGATATCTCCTCATTTACTCGCCTGTTTAAACGCGCCACCGAGCTGACCCCAAAAGAATATCAGGATAAATTTTCGCGATTGGCTATTTAGGTTTTCTTTGTTGCTGATTTCTCTAATGACTAAAGATTTTGCCATAACCCTTCGACATGAATAGAATCAGGCTTAATCGTTGGATAATCGCTAAATGCCAATTGATAACCACCGACTGTATTTGGGCTAACTTGACAGCTCGCCCCAAGTGGAAAACTGTGTTTTTGCCCAATATGACCAAAGCTCATGCCACTATAAATCGGCAATCCTGTGAGTTTATGCAGTTGACGAATCACTGTAGCCACATCGTAGCGCTTGTCATAACTGTCCTCACCTGCGCCCGATAACGCACCAAATATAATCGCTTGCTGCCCTTTAAACACGCCTGCTAAATACAAATCATACAGCATGCGCTCAATACGATAGGTTTGCTCGCCCACATCTTCTAAGAACACAATGCCGCCGTCAATACGTGGTAAATACTCGCTGCCTGCCAGCGCTGATACTATACTTAGGTTGCCACCCCAGATAGTACCGGTTAAGGTTTTTGGTTCTGCAGTTGTTAAGATACTGGGTAAATTCGGACTGGTCAAAGATGCATCATTTATATTAATCACCAAATTGGGATTGGTTAGTGCTTCTGCAAACTGTCGACAGCTGACCTGATCGGGTTTAGTTTTGCCAAACTCGCTATATAGCATCGGCGCGGCAAGCGAGCTCATATCCCCTTTTGCCAGTAATGCACACTGGATAGCGGTCACATCGCTAAAGCCTGCGAGTATAGCACCGCGCTCTTTCATGATACGACCCAGCGTTGACCAATCAACCATCGGTAATAAACGCATCGCACCATAACCACCGCGTACACCCAGCAGCAGCTTAGGGGCTGCGATAGCACCGGTGGCAATGTTTTGTAAATCGCTTGCTCGCTGTGAATCAGTACCGGCAAAACGCAGATACTGCCGCTTAGTAATCGTAGGATTGTCCACTTTAAAACCTGCACAGGCCAAGCGATCTAATGCCAACTGATTGCGCTCATTACTACCACCGACGTTGGAACTGGCAAAAAGCCTCGTCTCAATACTTGGCGTGATACAGCTTATTTGCGGTTGTAATGTCTGAGAAGGTATTGCTTGGGATACCGAACTCTCATCAAAAAATGCCGTTGGCAAATCATCTTTGGTCAGCTGTGTGCCATTATCTTGAGCAATATTATTAGATGCTAGTGCCTGAGTAATACCTTGGGTCGCTAATAACCCTACACCAGTAGAGACACCCATTTGACGTAAAAACTGGCGGCGATTCAGCCCAGCCATACTTTTTATAGGTGATTCAGCCGCTTTGTGCTCACTCTCATTTTTATTATTTTTTAATGATTGTACAGAAGGTGTTTTTGAAGCCATATTTTGTTGCTACCTATCAATTTTTATCTTGGTATCGTTTTAAGTGATTTTTATCTTTATTATTAACTGACTTATAACATCGAGACATCGCATTGTAGCTTGTTTATCAGCGTTTAAAGTTGCCCAATCTTTGCCTATATTTACTTTTTCGCTACTTTATGGCATAAAATGGCTCAAGCAACTTGCATACTCACCACCACAAACCCAACAAATCGTTATGGCACGATATTGGCACACGCCATAACTTTGTTATAGTATAAGAATACCGAATGCTGTGAAATAAGGATAATAACAATGGCTGATAAAGCAACTGACAAACAAAAAAAAGATGACATCCTAGATGCAGATCTTGAATACATTATAAATGAAGAAGAAAAGCTCAAAGAAAAACTACAAGATAGTAGCCATCTTGAACGCTTCACCAAAGACTTGATGCTGTTTGTGAGTTTAATTAAGGATTATTATAAAGGCAATTATCGCGATATTCCTTACAAGACCATCTCGGCCGGTGTCGTCGGCTTGCTTTATACCTTGAACCCGATCGATATCATCCCAGACTTCATCCCTTTTATCGGTCATATCGACGACGCACTAGTACTGGCATTTTGCTTAAAACTGATTGAAAAGGATTTGCAAAAATATCAAACCTGGAAGAAAGCTCAATCAACTGCCAAATCTACCACTGACTTAAAGAAAAACGCTTAGCCTTGTACCCGTTATAAGTTTTAAACGAGCATAGTAAAAAGCCACGACCGATAAGCATTTATCAGTCGTGGCTTTTTTAACGTCTTAAGATTTTTTAACATACCCAGTGAGCATCAGCCGCTAGCCTGGCACATCATAACTAGATTTTTCAGGATTGAGACCAAATGAATAAACAAAGGTTCCAACGAGGCTATTGACGATAATAAAAGGCAAATCAATGCTAGTGTGCCCTAATGCGTAACGACCGATCAGCCACGAGACAATTAGCATAATGATAAAAAATCCGCCGAGATACGCCAATATTGCTGGATGCTTTAGATTATAAGGCTGCTCAGGTTTAGGCTGTTTGTCCAATACACGCGTTCTGATTGCCCAACCAGCCGCATAACAAAACCCACCCAACACTACATAACTAAAAAAATTCATATTGCCTGACTCTGATGATATGGTTATTTATAATAAATGACGTTTATTCAATACTGTTTTATAACGGCTACCTAGACACTATCATTAACGTTATCAATCACAATATTGGCATGAGGATTGGCTAAGATGTCGGTATTAACGTCGTCACATTCCACGCGATAAATGGTGTTGGCACCGCGATAAATATAGGATAGATACTCACTGTCTAATAACGGATCGATATTAGCATAGACAGGTTTGACATGTGCTAATACCAGTACCCTATCAGGGCGACCAATGACGGCATCAACATTATCAGGGTCAATAGAGAAAAACGTTGGAATATCGCTTTTTTCAATCACTTCTAACGGTTCAGCATCATCCCAAACACGCTTGGTGCTTGCAGGCTCCTTCATTTGCATCACCCACGCACCATCTTGTTGACTGACTTTGATTTGCGCCGGCTCGTCATCACTGACGGTATAGCAACCCTCAAATATTGATAAATCCGCTGCCGGCTCAACCATTTCAGTATCGGCTTGAGTGTTGCTATCATTACAAGCACTCAAAAGTAGCGCGCTACTCACCACAATACCAACCATCAAATGTGACAGTCTTTTATAAGAAATGTTTGAGCGTAAGGACATAATCAGGTTATCCTGCATTCGTGCATGAAAGGCTTTTATTAAGCGCGTTATTGTTCAAAATATAGTGGATTCACTTTAACAACGATACAGTGCTGTAACGCCGATAGTTTTCAGTTTTATAGTAGACTCTTCTTTTAAACTGCGTCTATTTTAACAGAAACCCCGTCTGTTTTTCTTGTCATGTTCGCCTTAATATAGTCGGTTCTAAATAAAAAAGATACGTTATGATATGACGCGGATGCTGTACCGCTTTTATATTGAACTCACTATTAGTTGCCATTTTAGGACAAGAAAAGCGTGATGATAGGTGTCAGAGAATTGGCAATAGCTGGTTTTACGATTTTGTGTATTGCGACTGCCCATATCAATCATAGATTTGCTATACTCAAGCCTAAAATATAAAGTGCTAGCTCTCGTTAAAACAACGTTAGCAGAAGCTTTTTTACGCTACCCTACGCTTCTTATATATTAGGTCAATACATTTTTATGTCAGACAATCAAGCCCCAGCACAGCAGCTCAATACCCATAACGCCATAAATCCGTTGGCCGCTAAAGCAAACACGATCGTTGCTTACACGGACGGCGCTTGTAAAGGCAATCCCGGTGCTGGCGGCTGGGGTGCGCATCTTATATTCAGCGATGGTCAAACGCAGGATTTATATGGTGGCGATAGCGAGACGACCAATAATCGCATGGAGCTAATGGGTGCGATACAAGCATTGAGACACAGTCCACTTGAGCAGAAACTTGAGATTTGGACAGACTCAAGCTATGTCAAAAAAGGCATCACCGAATGGATTGAAGGCTGGAAAAAACGCGGCTGGAAAACAGCCAGTAAAAAACCCGTCGCCAATCAAGACCTTTGGCAACAATTAGATGAGCTTTGCCAACAGCGTAATGTAGATTGGCACTGGGTCAAAGGTCATGCGGGACATGCTGGTAATGAAAAAGCAGATGAGCTGGCAAACCTAGGCGTGACGTCCAGCAGTGACAATTTATCGGTGATAGACACCCAAGCAGCGGCTAAAAAAAAAGACCAAATAGTAGAAACTAAACCAACCGCTAGCGATGATTGGCTAAGTTTCGACCCGCTGGGTCTTGATATGATAGAAGATGATGACACAGTTGATGAGCCTGATAACGAGTCTGACGCAGCGCTATCAAAAAGCGATAACGATAAAAACCATACTAATAACATGGTAGATAACAACGCTATAATAGACACGAATCGCTATCAGGATACTGCTAGCGACCCAAAGAATCCTACAGATACACCGGGACCACAGACCTTTATGACTGATACTACAATAAATACTCAAATACCAGAGACAGAAATTGATATAAGAGCTAATAAGGTAGCGGATACACCAAAATTCGATGGTGATACCAGTCGAGCCAATCCGCATTTTATACCGCTGTTACCTCAGCCTATCCACCGTCACGAGTCTGACCGTCAGCTTATTATGGATACCGAGACTACAGGCCTTGATCCACTAAAAGGCGACCGTATTATCGAAGTTGGTATTGTGGAGATGATCGGGCGTAAATTTACCGGTGAAAAGCTACACGTCTACATCAACCCACTGCGCGGTATGGACGAGGAAGTTATTCGCATTCACGGGATTTCTGAAGCATTTTTAACCGATAAACCAACCTTTGATCAAGTCGCTCAGGCACTCTATGAGTTTATGGATGGTGCTGAGATTATCGCTCACAATGCCACGTTTGATATGAACTTCTTAAATATGGAGTTTGCCAAAGTTGGTATGAATGACTTTGCCGAGCGGGTAAAAGTGACTGACTCGCTGGTAATGGCAAAGCAGCAATATCCTGGGCAAAAAAACACCCTAGATGCTTTAGTACGTCGCCTAGATGTCGGTAAGCAAGACCGTACGTTTCACGGGGCCTTACTTGACTCTGAAATTTTAGCTGAAGTTTATCTGGCGATGACTGGCGGGCAAGTTACGCTAGCCATCGAAGAAGACACCCAAGCCGATGGCGGACATACCGCTCATGCAAATTTTGCTAATTTAGCCGCTTTATTACTAGAATCGAGCAGCAATGAGAGCGCCAGTCAAAGCTGGTATACAGCACTTGCCGAAGACTACCCTGAGCTAAAAGCCAACATGTAACGTCATTTAAAACGTTGATGATATCGAGCATTTGCGCAATAACATTTGTATAATATAGCCTTGATTATTGTTATATTAAGCGTTAAAACATACTAATAAATGCTTTCTAAACACCGTTTAAACCATCGTCATTCTCATTAGTACATTATGGAAAACACCTATGGACCAGTCTGCGCAAATGAAGTTAACCGCCCCAACGCTTAGGGGCTGTATAGAATTGGGAAATAGTTGAAAAAAATAAGCAACGCCTTACACTCTTGTTTACCACAACAAAGAGAA
>NZ_RRYW01000089.1 GCF_014861365.1 Psychrobacter sp. FME6 | reverse complement strand
AATTATTTTATGATATTTGTCCTGGCCATAACAGTTTTATTTTGAACTGACTATATTACAAAATCATTTCTTATAAATAAGCGTTTAGCATTTTTAACCAAATATCATGAAAGGCGTTACTCATTGAAAGTTTTTATTAGAATAATATTGAGAGTTATTGGCGCAGGAGTAGGGCTGATACTTGGGTTGTGGTTGGTTATGGCCTCAAATATGGGGCCTGCTTATCTGCCGCAAGTGATGGATGGTGCCTTAGATTTCTGGATTAGAATAAGTCTATTGGGGGTAGGTCTTGGTATTTGGATAAGCACAGTAGTGTGGTTACTGTGGCTTATAGTATGCTATTTCTATGATTTGGTTAGGCCTGACCCATAATTGATGAGGTTTAGATTTATTATTACCTTATATTTTAATGATTGTGCCCGATATGACTATTGCCCTCAACAGCTTGCTCTGAGATATCACAAACTAGGGCATCACTATGGGTATTGGTTTGCGGATGCGAGGAGCTTTCGACTTGAATCGTGGCATGGTGAATGCCAAGCTCAAGCAGGCTTTGTTCCAGACTGGCAATCAATAAGCTTGATTCGTGGATACTCATTTCACCATCGACCACCACATGGCAAGATAAGGCGTTTAAACCACTGGTAATACTCCAAACATGCAGGTCATGAACTTGCTGCACCTGTGGGTGGGCAAGCAGTTTTTCTTCAACATTGACCAAAGATATGCCTTCTGGCGTACCTTCCATTAAGATATGTACGGAATCACGCACCACGCGGTAACCGCTAAACATGATAAGTATTGCAACAATCACTGATGCTGCCGCATCCGCCCATACCCAACCAAAACTCATCATCAATAGCGCGGCTACAATAGCCGCAACCGAACCCATTAAATCACTCAATACATGCAAGTAGGCACTTTGCATATTGAGATTAACAGGCTGTTTGTTATCCGATGCGTCGCTTGTTAATTTGGCATCATTCGCCTCATGTTTATCTTTATGTGAACCATGATTATGTCCATCGCCACTACGGCTGCCGCGATGCATCAGCCAAGCGACCAAGATATTGACCAGCATGCCGATAGTGGCAACGATGAGCATACCTTGGCTGGCAATCTCTGGCGGTGAATTAAAACGTTTAATCGCCTCATAAAAAATCATTAAAGCAATAATAACCAGCGTCGCACCATTGACGGTCGCGACCAATATCTCAAAACGTTTGTAGCCATAGGTTTTTTGATGGGTGGCTGCTTTTTCGCCGATTTTAAATGCCATCAAGGTAGCGCCAAGTGCGATCGCGTCACTTAGCATATGACCTGCATCGGACAGTAGGGCTAAACTGCCCGTCAATAAGCCTCCAATGGCTTCGACAAACATATAGCCAGTAATAATCAGAAAGCTAAACAATAAGGTGCGTTGATAGCCTTTGGTATCTCGCGGAGCGACTGTTTGTTCTAAATGTTCGTCATGGTCATGATGGGTGTCTGAAGAGTAGTTGTTTTCCTCGTTTTTCTGAACGTGTTGATGCCTATTAGCCGAATCATTCTGCTGAGAAAGGCTGTTTTTTTTAGGTTCTTGATGGTTCTGATTCATAGCAACACTCAGGATGATAGAAAGTGAAATTGACTTTTATAATGGCATTAAACACTGTGAAATGACATATCTCATTCTTAGGGTTTACTTAGCGTTTAATAACTGATCATTAAGAGTTACCAACCGACAGGGTCAATATCTAACGTTAGCTTAAGGTATTTAGCGCTTGGCAGAGCAAGTACGGGTTGCCACCATTGGCTTAATACTTGGTGTAATTGCTGTCGATTCTTACCTAGCAGCAAAAGCTGGGCGTGGTAGCGGCTGTTCTTTTTGCTCATTGGTGCATCGATAGGGCCAAGCACGGCCAAATTATGGCCATTTGGTAGATTAGCAATCGCATCTTTTAGCGCTTGGGTAGTGGCGGCAAGAGTTTTGCCTTCACAGCGTATCAGTGCAGCATGGCTATGAGGAGGTAGCCCCATCATCCTGCGTTCTTGCAGCAATTCGCGAGCAAACGACAGATAACCATCCTTGACCAGCTTTAATAATAATTCATTATCGGGTTGCAACGTTTGAATCAGTACGCGACCTGCCTTGTCTCCCCGTCCTGCACGTCCCGCCACTTGAATCATCAATTGGGCAGTATGTTCAGGCGAGCGAAAGTCAGCGGATAAAAAGCCGCGATCAGCGTTGGGTAAGCAAACCAGCGTGACATTGGGAAAATGATGACCTTTGGCGACCATTTGCGTGCCGACTAATATGGCAGGCGTGCCTTCATTGATACGCTGATAAATATTTTCCCAGCTGTCTTTACGCCTAGTGGTATCGCGATCGATTTGAATAATAGGATACAGCTCTTTACTGGTTTGCGGGTTGGCAAAAATTGCATGCAAGTTTTCGCTGAGCCTTGTGGTACCCATACCTTTGGCATCGAGATTTTGACTGCCACAATCAGGGCAAGCCGTCGGAATATAAGCCTGCCAGTCACAATGATGACATTTTAAATAAGAGTTGCTTGAATAACTGCTCCGCTGAGCTTGGCTGCCATAGTGAACGGTTAAATGCGCATCACAGCGCGGGCAATCTGCCTGCCAACCGCAAGCCTCGCATAATAACACTGGCGCATAGCCGCGACGATTTAAGAATATCAATACCTGATCACCGGCTTCTAGGGTTTGTCGTATCGCCCCGATAAGTGCATCGGTCAGCCCTGTATCATAGCGCGTGCCATTGTCCGTCGTTTGCTGATGGGTGCTTTGCAAGCGTGCATCGATGAGCTGTATGGTTGCAGGCTTTGCATTACCGGGGCGAGTTTGTAATTGACACTCCACCAGCTTACCATCATCGATCAGTTTTAGATGCTCAAGAGACGGGGTGGCGGTGCCAAGCACAACTGGAATATTATATTGCAGGCCTCGGTAAAGCGCGACATCAGCAGCATGATAACGCAGCGTATCTTGCTGCTTGTAAGAGCCATCATGCGCTTCATCAACGACGATGAGCCCTAAGTTTGCAAATGGATAGAGCACTGCTGAGCGCGTACCGATAATGACTTGTGCATGACCAGTGCGGCAATCTTGCCAGCCCTGTAAGCGGTGGGTATTATTCATACCTGAATGTAATAAGACAATATTAGCGGCAAAGCGACTGGCAAACCGCGCGCGTGTTTGCGGTGTCAGTCCAATTTCGGGCACTAGAATTAACACTTGCTTGCCAGCTTCCAATACCGCCTGCATCGCCTGTAGGTAGACTTCGGTCTTACCACTGCCGGTAATGCCATTTAATAAAAACCCTGTATAAGACTCAGATTTATGCGCGGTAACAATAGCCTCAACGGCAAGTTGTTGCTCCTCGTTGAGGTCAAGCGGCATTGTGGCGAGTTTAACAGGGGCTGGCGCTTGCTTTATCTGAATATAGCGCTCAATTAGCCCTTTATCTTCTAGTGTCTTTAAAAAGGTGCGCTGCAACCCTTCTAAAAGCAGTACATCTTCACTCGCGCCGTGTTCACCATGCAGTTTTAACATATCGAACTGCTGTTTTTGCTTTTTTGCATTGGCACGAAAGTCGTCATCAGTGATATGAGGCAAAATTCGCCAATGGGTAATAAGTAAATCTAGCGGTTTGCCCTGACGCACTAAGCTTGGCAAGATAACGGCTAAGACATCGCCGAGAGGATAGTGATAATAACGCGCCAGCCAATGAGCCAGCTTTAACATACTGGCACCTAGAATTGGCTCAGCATCTAAGCATTTATTAATAGGTTTGAGTTTGTTGCGGGGTACGCTACTCTCAGTTTCAGCAATATGAGCGACGACGATACCGATTAACGTTTGGCGACCGAACGATACTTCGACGCGGCTGCCAATTTGCGGTGGCTGTATTGATGTGTCATTCGACAAAGTATTGATATCTGCCGGTAAACTATAATCAAATACCCGATAAAGGGGTACGGGCAACGCAACTTGTACCAACATAAAAGGGCTTCGCAGAATGATTAAGGTAAGATGAAATAAACAGATAGAAACCAATAAGCTTAGCATGATGCTAAGCTTATTATTCTTCAACTTAAAATATTAATATTTACGCAACATCTATAATAGACTTATTCAATATACAAAATAGACTCAATCTCAACCACACCGCCTTTAGGCAATGCTGCTACTTGAACAGCAGCACGAGCAGGATATGGCTCGCTTAAATTGGCCATGAATACTTCGTTTAATGCTGCAAAGTCATTTAAGTCGGTCAATGAGACATTAAATTTAACCACATTCTTCAAGCTACCACCAGCCGCTTCACAGATGGCTTTAATGTTTTCAAATACTTGCTTGGCTTGTGCGTCAAAACCCTCTCTTAACTCCATAGTTTCAGGGTCGAAGCCCAGCTGACCTGAGATATAAACAGTATTACCAACTTTGACGGCTTGTGAATAAGTGCCAACGGCTGCGGGTGCTTTATCAGTTTGAATGGTTTGACGGCTCATATTATATCCTTGTAGTATTTTTGGTGTTTGATGTGCTGACTCTACTTGCTAAGAGGTTAGCAGAAGACTTTAATGCTATTAAAGTTTTATAAAGCTAAAAATTAAATATCCCTGCTTTCACATAATATTTAAGCAGCAGAGACTTTCACGCTTATTCTAACTGAGTTTATAGCTGATATAAACGGATGATATTTGGGAAGCCAAGTAACGAGCGTAGTTCACGAATACCTTTAGCCAGATGATTGCGACTACGAACCACAATATGGATGATCGTATCACTGCTACGCACGTCAACCGTTTCTACCCCCATATTTAACTGGCGCAGATGGTAAATGACCTCACTAATTTGTTCATCACTGAGGGCAATTGACAGCTTTAAATAAGCAGGAAAACGAATTTTGCCGCTGTTTTTTATATCGTTCTCGCCAGCTTCACCTTGTTTGACCGCATTGTCATTGCGCCAACGCAGTTGGATGACTTGATAGGGGTTGTCTTTACGAATCTCGTCTAGTGAGAAGCATTTATGTCGATGGACGACCAGACCGTGGCGGGATAAATGGCCAACGATAGGGTCGCCATAGATAGGGTGACAGCAGTTAGCAAAGTCTAGCTCGACCCCAGAAGTATTCACTATCAGCTGTTGTGGCTGGGTCATGTCATTGCTGTGCTCTTGTGCTTGTAAATCACTGACTTCATCGCTGAACAAGCGTGTCACTATCAGCTGTGGTAGTAGCGTACCAGAGCTTATTTGCTCAAATAGTGCTTCTTTTTCGGTTAGGCCGCGCCATTCGATGAGGTTTTTCCAATCACTATCCGTTAAGTCATCGAGACTTTTTTGATAGGTTTTTAGCGCGCGATCTAGGGCTTGACTGCCGTGATGCTGTTTATCAGCAGTTGATAAGTCTTTAAACCAACGCAGAATCTCTTCACGTGCCTTGTTGGTCACTACAAACCCAAGCCATTCCGCTTTTGGCTCTGAGTGGCTGTTGACTTCGATTTCAACCAATTGACCATTTTTGACCACGGTACCAAGTTTTGCAGGTTTGCCGTCGACACTGGCACCGACCGCGACGTTACCGACCATAGGGCCGACAGCATAAGCAAAGTCTAGCGCAGTAGCCCCTTGTGATAGCTCATAGGCACGGCCTTGCGGGCTGTAGCAAATGATTTTGCTAGAATGTAGATAATCCATTAACTCATTAATGGTAGAGACCGCCGCTGAAAAATCGGGGCTATTTTCATTTAAGCTGTCTTCATCGACCAAGTCTTTCATATTACGTAGTGAGGCTTGAATAACCGACTGGCTAACATCGGAAGCGTGTTCTGCACCAATGACACCAAGCCTTGCCGCGCTTTGCATTTGCTTGGTTAAAATCGTGACTTTGACAAAATCATTATCACGCTCATAGATAAGCGTGAGCGACTGATTGCCGCCAGGTAGTGGCCGGCGAATATTATCAGCGATATGACTGTCATCTATCTGATATTTTTTAATCAAATAATAAGCCAGTTTGTCACAAGCTTCGATGTTATCGAGGACGATTTCAAACGCATAATGGCGGAGCAGCGCATTAATTTCCCCACGATTACGGAAGAATTGACGAAAGATAACCACGCGATTATCTAAGACTTTCACCATGCCATTAAGGTGAAGGTTATTCAAAACAATGCTTAAATAGCGATGGATGGCTTCTCTTTGAAAATTACGCCCAAGCCCGTGTTGTAGCAGCTTATCAGAGATTTTGTTATACATCTCAGAATCAAGGTTACGATAACAGAGCACTTCAATATAATCGGCAATATCATTAAGTCCCATCAGCCGCGCAAATGGCACATAAAAATCTAGTGTCTCTTGAGCGGTGGTGCGCTGTTTTTCGGGGCGTACAGCGTCAAGCGTCGACATATTATGTAGTCGATCGGCAAGCTTAATAATTAATACCCGCGGGTCAGCAAGCGTGGCTGTTAGAATTTTATGAAAAGTAGCGGCTTTATTTTCTTGTTTGTTATGCGTCGATGATTTCAGTTTGGTCACACCGTCGACCAGTCTGGCTACTACTTTGCCGTAACGCTGTTCAATCTGTTCGTCACTGACATCAGTATCTTCAACCGTATCATGTAAAATAGCAGCAATAACGGTATCTCGATCCAAGCGAAAGCCAGCTAGTATTTCGGCGACCGCAATCGGATGGGTGGTATAAGGCTCCCCTGATTTACGCTTATCTTTAATATGCGCTTTATCACCGAACTCGCAGGCATCAACAATATCACGACGTTCGGCAGCAGTGAGATAACCGACTGAACGGAGTAAATTATATTGAGCGTCATCGACCAGATGATGACTGAGCTTGGGTAAGGTTTGACTCATAAAGTGACGATCCTGTGTTCCACTAGCTAGCTACTTGACCACTTATAACGATAAGATAAATGGTGACTGAATAGATGCTGATCTACTATTGAAGGGGGATTAAGAGCAAAAATTGGGTAGATCACCCTCTAATTAATCGTAAATTGCATTCAATGTCAACTGCTAAGCGCGCAGGCGCTATAAAATTTTGGAAATTTTAACTCAACGGTAGGTTTTGAGATATAAATGGCGACTAAAACCGTCAATTCAATATCATTATAACTAAAAAAACCACAGCATAGGCTGTGGTCTCTATCGTCAGTCAATATAACAGTCAGTATAACTTTGACCTAAAAGTAGTGTTCAGCTTCAATATAATAAACTCTATCCAAGCGGTTTATTAGAAATTAATTATTAGAAGCTATGTGTTAGAAACTATGTGTTAGAAACTATGATCGCCTGACAAAGCCAAATCTAATGAGCTCGTTGCAAAATTATGCTCTGGCTGGTTTAAAATATCACGGGTGATTTTACCAGCAGCAATTTCACGTAATGCCAATACCGTTGGCTTGTCGTTATCGACATCAACCATAGGCTCAGCGATACCTTTGGCTAACTGACGGGCGCGTTTGCTTGCGACCAAAACCAGCTCAAAGCGATTATCAACATTATCCAAACAATCTTCAATCGTCACTCGTGCCATAAATAGCTACCTCGGTTGTTTTTATTAGCGACGGAACTTGCCCGCCACTCAATAAAAATAATATCAAAAATATAAAGGGGGATAGCGACATATTATAGCATTTTTTGCTCAGTCGCGTAGTTGCTTTTTATATCTAACGCTTAATTGAGCCATAATGTCTTTTGGCACACCGCTTACTCTTCTGTTTTAGCATGTAGCAAGTTGGTAATCGTGCGATGATAACGCTGCTGTTGACGACTTAAGGTCTGTCTATCTGCCACGATGATGGCTTTTAATTCCGTCAAAGCGACTTCAAAATTATCATTAATAATGACAAAATCAAAATGTACGTATTGCGCCATTTCAGTCACTGCACCAGCCAAACGTTGCTCGATGACCTCGATAGTATCTTGCCCACGCGTCGATAAGCGTTGACGTAAGGTGGCAAGACTTGGCGGTAAAATAAAAACCATCGTCGCTTCAGTAAATATTTTTTTGACTTGTAGTGCACCCTGCCAATCAATCTCTAAAATCACATCGACACCTGCGTCCAGCTGCGCCCGCACGCTTTGTTCTGAGGTGCCATAATAATTATTAAACACCTCAGCGTGTTCTAAAAATTGACCAGCACCGATAGCTGTCACAAAGCTATCGACATCGGTAAAATGATAGTGATGGCCGTCAATCTCGCCTGGACGCGGCGCTCGGGTAGTGTGTGAGATACTGACGGTCAAGTCATTGGTCGTGGCAAGTAGCTGCTTTACCAGTGAGGTCTTGCCCGTACCTGAAGCGGCAGTGATAATAAATAATGAACCTGTCATACAGTTTGTCCTAAAGGCTGGTAAAAATAAAAAATACCATCATGTATGGTAGTAGAAATCGTAATCGATACCTCATTATAAACTGCTTTAAAAGCAAATTATGCTAAAGTAGGGTATCGATTTTATCCCAACTTTTGAATTAAAGCTTTTGATCCCAATATTTTGTATGGTTGATTCAATATAATTTGGATACAAGGAAGGCGAGTGCAAGTACTACAACTGGTAGACTAAGCGAGCCTGACACCGTATCCGATTGATATAGGATTGGCTATATCTAAGCTTTGATTGTAAATTATCTAATGATAGGCCTTCTTATGCAAATTTATCTTGCCAATCCACGTGGGTTTTGTGCTGGTGTGGATCGCGCGATTGCGATTGTCAACGAAGCATTGACACGTTTTGAGCCACCCATTTATGTTCGTCATGAAGTGGTCCATAACAAGTTTGTGGTTTCTGATTTGGCCAATCGCGGCGCGGTATTTGTCGAAGAGCTGCATGAAGTGCCCGATGGTTCGATTGTTATTTTCTCCGCTCATGGCGTCTCAAAAGCTGTTGAAGATGAGGCAGAACGCCGTGATTTAACGGTGTTTGATGCCACTTGTCCTTTGGTGACTAAAGTACATATCGAAGTCGCTAAGTTTGCGCAAGATGGAATGGATGCGGTATTGATTGGACATGCTGGGCACCCTGAAGTAGAAGGTACGATGGGGCGCTTTAACCGTCGTCATGGTGGGCAGATACATTTGGTCGAAAACGAAGCCGATGTTGAAGTATTGAACGTACAAAATGCGGAGCATTTGGCCTTTGTCACGCAAACCACTTTATCCATGGATGACACCGCGCGCGTCATCGATGCCCTGCGTGAAAAGTTCCCCAGCATTCAAGGTCCGCGTAAAGACGATATCTGTTATGCCACCCAAAACCGCCAAGACGCGGTAAAAGATTTAGCCAGCCGCTGTGAAGTAGTGTTAGTAGTCGGTTCGCCAAACTCATCAAACTCCAATCGTCTGCGCGAGCTAGCAGAGCGTATGAATTGCCGTGCCTATTTAATCGACAATGCTAATGAAATGAACAGCAGTTGGTTAGACGGGGTGCAGAGTATTGGTGTAACGGCTGGCGCGTCAGCGCCTGAAGTGCTGATTCAAGAAGTGCTACAACAGCTACAGGATTGGGGCGGTGAATTGCCGAGCGAGCTGTCAGGGATTGAAGAAAATGTAACTTTTAGTCTGCCCAAAGCATTGCGGATTCCAGTAACCCAAGTTGGCAAGTAAGAATAAGCGTGCTTTGTACAGCGCATTAATTAGGTAAAGCCGAATGAAAAAACAGAAAAAAAGATTTGTACTGGCAGAGGCCACTGTTGATGAGATTAATAAACAATTGAAAGTCAATATGTTTGTGATTGTAGTGTTGGTATTCATGCTTTTTCTTAATATAGTGCAATTTATGAACAGTTACAGTCTTTTAATAGGTGGGCTCATTATTGTTGGGGTTATTCTATTATTTGTAATGGCTAAGAGCCGTACATTGCTTAATATGAGAAAGCAAACGCTTACCCAGTAAACGATAACAAGTACACAATAAAAAAAGGATAGTTATGTCAGCTTATTACAACTTTATAAAACGCGAACAACAAGAAGATGGCAGTAGCGTAGCGCACTATCAGCCCACCCAACATGCACAAGGCGCGTGGAATGAGCATGAGCAACATATGGCGCCAGCGACAGGCATACTCACCGCTGAGTTAAAAGGTTTTGTGCCACAAGCGAACATGCGCATTGCGCGTATTAGCCTAGATATTTTAGGGTTGATACCGCTTGATGATTTCACGATTACCACGCGCTGTATTCGTCCGGGTAAGACCATTGAGCTGATTGAGGCAGTCATGAGTAGTCGTGGCCGCGACGCCATTATTGCTCGTGCTTGGCGACTGATGACCCAAGATACCAGCGCGATTGCGGGGCTTGAGGATAAAAAATCCGTATATAAACCTGAAGATTTGCCAGCTTGGGAGGATATGAAAGGCTGGCCAGGCGGTTTTATTGAAAGCGTGCGTTTTGTGGCAGAACCAAACCGCCGCTCAGGTTGCGGTATGGTATGGGTAACCAATGATGTCGACATGATAGAAGGCGAGCCTACCGATGATATGGTACATCTATTGGGCATGGCTGATACCGCTAATGGCATCGTGCCACGCGTCGGTCTTGGTTTATCAAACTTAGAATGGATGTTCCCTAATACCGATTTGCAAATTCATATGCATCGTGCACCACAAGGGCGTTGGCTAGGTATTGAAGCCGTACAACAATACGGCGCTGATGGAATAGGGTTGACCAGTGCCGTATTGCATGATGAGCATGGACCTTTTGGTCGCAGTGAGCAGATTTTAACCATCCGTCCGATGCCGCGTTAATGCTAAGACCTATTGAGTAGGCAGCTCTTATTGTACTATCAAAATTGTCTTATCAAAAACCACCCTATGAATAAAACCTATAGTCAGTGAGAAGTAATATCGCTATATCACGTACTGCAGGTACCGTTTTTTCTTGCTTGCTGTGCCTACGCAGACAGAGGCTGCAAAAAAACTATACCCGCAGTATCGTAGCGTTTTTAAAGTATTTTAACTATATGTGGATAAGTTGAAAAACTAGTAATTCTGAAAAACAAAACGAAAGCATGTGATTAATTTATTATACAAATTGATGCTAATCAGTTGTAATAGCAATCAACAAGGCAACGATATTGCACTGACAGGTTATTATGCATAAAAACAGCCGTTTTTCAGAAAAAATGACAACTATTCTGGAGCTATTAATAGAAGCGTATTCAGAATAGAATTTATACTTTAATCCATTTGTTATTCAAAGGAGTATGATTTATGAGCAATGATATGAGCGATAAAAAATGTCCTTACGCACCGACCCAATTAACGATGGGAAATGGCGCACCAGTTGCCGATAATCAAAATAGTCTCACCGCCGGCAAGCGTGGACCATTATTGGCGCAAGATATTTGGCTTAATGAAAAACTAGGTAATTTCGTTCGTGAAGTGATTCCAGAACGCCGTATGCATGCCAAAGGCTCAGGTGCATTCGGTACGTTTACCGTGACTCATGATATTAGCAAATATACCCGCGCTGATATCTTTAATGAAGTGGGTAAGCAGACTGAAATGTTTGCGCGCTTTAGTACAGTAGCGGGCGAGCGCGGTGCTGCTGATGCCGAGCGTGATATTCGCGGTTTTGCGCTAAAGTTTTATACCGAAGAAGGTAACTGGGATATGGTGGGTAATAATACGCCGGTGTTCTTTTTACGTGACCCACGCAAATTCCCAGATTTGAACAAAGCGGTCAAACGTGATCCACGTACCAATATGCGCTCGGCGACCAATAACTGGGATTTTTGGACTTTGCTGCCAGAAGCATTCCATCAAGTGACCATCGTCATGAGTGATCGCGGTATTCCTGCCTCATTTAGAAATATGCATGGCTTTGGTTCACATACTTATAGCTTTTGGAATACAGATAATGAGCGTTTTTGGGTCAAATTCCATTTCCGTACTCAACAAGGTATTAAAAACTTAGGCTGTGTTTTAATAATGTGTTGATTAATTTAATGATAGAATAATGGTGTTATAG
>NZ_RRYW01000008.1 GCF_014861365.1 Psychrobacter sp. FME6 | reverse complement strand
ACGTTACTTTAATCAAAACCTCTTATCAGGTGTCCTAAATTAGTTGACCACTACAGCGGATCATAAAGCCATTAAGCAAAGACTCTATAGTGGGTTCTACTTTGCTGATGCTTATGCCTCATGGCAACGAGGAACAAATGAAAATACCAATGGCTTGATTAGAGAGTACTTGCCTAAAGGATGTGACTTTAGACAAGTATCTGATGATGAGGTTCAAAATATTGAAGACAGGTTAAACAACAGACCAAGAAAACGATTGGGGTTTAAAACGCCAAACCAGGTGTTTTATTCCATTACTTAGCGTTGCACTTGGTGTGTTAATCTAGGTAACAAAAAAACCTTCAAGAAAAATTACTTTTCTTGAAGGTTTATCATTTTGCTAAGGATTGCTAATGATTAAAAAAGCGGGCGATTATATCCATTGCCAATGGATGGCAAGATTTAGGTATCAATAGCGCACATCTTTGGGTTTTTTGCCAGAAGGGAAGTCATGTACCTTGCCTGCAAAGTCTGGACGTGGTTGATGAGTAAAGAACTCAGACACATCGACAGCATCTTGATCACTTAGTACGTTACCATGACCCCACAGCCCTTGAGTTTGGATGCCCATCGGCATATTGTATTTGACAAAAGCGGCCGCCTTATAAGTACGTGCCATGCCAGCACCGATGTTAAAGGACTCTTCACCCCATAGTGGTGGGAAGATGATATCACCACGGCTGTCTTTGATACCTTCGCCATTGTCACCATGACAAGTCGCGCACTGGGCTTCGTAGATTTTTTCGCCGCGTATTGTGTCACCGACTAATGACTCGTCGACTTTACCGGCATTATTAATATCCACCTTTTGCGCTTTAGGGGTTTTCTGTGACAACCATTCCATGTAGTCCAACATGGCAATCATTTCAGGGGATTCGCGTTCGAGTACCGTGCCGTTCATTGAGCGCTGGAAGCAGCCATTGATACGGGCGGTGAGGTCCAGCTCTTTGCCAGAACGTGGCATGAATTTTGGATAACTATTAAAGCTGTTGATGTACGGATCGCCAAGAGGGATTTTACCTTGGGCGATGTGACAACTATTACAGTTCATGCTCGCCCCAACGTTGTCTGGTAGTAAACGTTTGGTTTCGTTTAGCAGGCGCTTACCATACAAGATGCTGTCAGCATTTGGCTCATCTAAAATAGAAGTATCTTGTGGCAAGATATACGTGCCGATATCTTCGTTGGCATCGTCTGTGGTGACCAGATCAAACTCAGTTGCATTACGTTCGACAGGTTCTGGCTGCTTAGAGCAGCCGCTAATCCCAATGGCGAGCACGGTAGCAGTCAGTACGGCAACAAGTGGAGTATGAGAAAGGTTAAGCCCTTTATGGGAGTACTTATTCATTATTTTTCTCCTTGTGCTGTGGCATCAACGCTTAAATCTGGAGCGATATCGGTACCTGTTTTGGGTTTTTTGGCGAGGAATGCGCGCATTTTTACTACATCAGCCACATCGATTTCAGGGGCTTGGTTGGTCCAGCTGTTACGCACATAGTTGACCACTTCTGCTACATCAGCATCGGCAAGGTTGGTAAACTCTGGCATGGTGAAAGCCATACGGTCATGTGGCGTTTCAGGCATACGACCACCACCTAGCGTGATTTGTAATACAGAATCGGCATTTTTAGAGTAAACCGCGCTGTTGCCATCGAGTGCTGGGAAGATGCGAGGAACCCCTTTACCATCGGCACGGTGACAGACGGTACAGTATTCGGTATAGAGTAGCGCACCACGTGAGTCATAATTACCGGCCAATAGTTTTTCAGTAGTGGTGTCTTCTTTAGCAGGCAGAGTAACTTCTTTGTTGGGTGCAGGAGTCAGTGTTTTTAGATATGATGACATGGCATTTACGTCATTGTCCGTCATATATTGGGTGCTGTGCTCGACGACTTCAGCCATTGCGCCAAAGGCAGCAGTGGTATCAGTACGACCTGTTTTAAAGAAGTCATTTAGCTCAGAGACTGTCCAAGTACCTAAACCACGATGCTCACCGCGGATACTTTTTGCACGCCAGCCATCGATGACTGCACCGCTTAAATATTCATCAGAATCTGCATTACTTAAGGCAATTTCTTGGAAACCAATGCCACGTTCGGTGTGACAAGAGCCGCAATGCCCTGGGCCTTCGATTAAGTATTGACCACGAGCCAATAGTGCGTCATCGGTTTCAGGGACAAAGTCGCGCTTACGGTCAAATAGGACTTGCCAATAAGCCAATGGCCAGCGCCAGTTTGCTATTGGTGGTAGCTCGCTCTTTAGATTAGACTGGTTGACGGCTTTGACATCTGACATAAAGAAGGCATACATCGCGGCCATATCTTCGTCAGGCATGATTTGGTAAGACGGGTACGGCATGGCAGGATATAGCGCTTTATTACCTGGCGCGACGCCGTGTTTTACCGCATTTTTAAAGTCATTAAAGGTATAATTACCAATACCAGTGGCTTTATCAGGGGTGATGTTGGTGGAGTAAACCGCACCAAGAGGGGTCAGCATAGGCAGGCCACCAGCATAGGTATCGCCATCGAGCGTGGTGTGGCAAGCGCCACAGTCAGCGGTACGTGCGATATACTCGCCTTGCTTGATTAGAGCAGGGTCAGTGATATTGACGTCGATATCGCTATTGCTAGTGCGCATGTTGGGCAATAATTGCCCAATGACAAACGCGATTATCAGCCCAATAATGGCTGCTATTATTATAATTACTGGCCACTTTTTCATGGGCCCGCCCTCCATAAGATACGTATTCTAAGCTCAGGGTCAAATGATATAGTTGGCATCAATGATTTGAGCCCAGCGAATTAAAAGTTACACTACTGTTATTTAGTATAAGGTAATGCGTAACATTTGGGTATTGTGGAAAACCACATTATTGTTAAGGCTTTTATTGACCATGCAAAATTGGCAGGATAAACGACAGACAGTGTTTATGCGCAAAAACAGTAAGAGTGGAGCATTGATGAGTATCGCTGCTACATGCCGCGCTTTTCTGGTGCTTACTATTTGGTTTGGCGGGTCACTATCCATAGCGCAAGCAGAGACCTATTACTTAGGCGTACTGGCGCCGCAAGGTGAGGCGGTCACGCAACAGGTATGGCAACCTTGGCTCGACCAACTGAATCGTCAACTGGCAGATGACACGGTTGTATTGGTACCTTTGGCACTGGAGAATTGGCAACAGCAGATTAAGGCGCAGCAGTTTGCGTTGGTGCTTGGCCCGCAAGTACAGTTTATAAAAATGAATACCACAAGGTGGCGCTGGCTGGCAACGTTGCAGACGAACAACACGCCTGCTAATTTGAACAATACTAGCGATACAGATGTTATCGGTTTTAATACTCAAAAAATGCTAAGCCCATCATCTACTACCGTTGATCTAGTCAATGAGCTAAATGAGTTAAATAAACTGGATGCGCTCAATCAGATGCAAGAACCTAGCGCCATGGAAGAGGTCGCTAGCGCATTATGGGTGGCCGCTGACAGTGATATTCATCGTTTGCAAGATTTGCATCAACGGCGTATTGCCGCCGTTGATGCCGATGCATTTGGTGGTTATCTGTTGGTGGCACATTTATTACAACAAAACGGTATAGCGCCCAATCGCTATCAAACGCAGTTTGTTGGTTATCCGGTAGAGCGTACATTGGATGCTTTGGCAAGTGGCGAGGTGAGTGCTGCGATAGCGCCGCTGTGTTTGATGGAAGAGATGGCGCGGCAAGGCAAAATTAATAAAAAACAATACCGCTTGATTCATCCCGTCGCCACCACGTCAAATTGCCAGTCTTCAACGAAGATATATCCCAATTGGACATTGGCAGCGACAGAGCAAGCACCTGCTACGCTGGTACATCAAATCAATCAGAATTTGTTTGGTGCAGGAGCCTCAAGTAGCGACCAAGCGCGCTTAAGACAGCGCTGGCTACCACCAGAGTCTAGTATCGATGCTGAGCGTATCTTATATGAGATGAATCGCCATCCTGCACAAAAGCAGCTCAGCTCCCATATTATAGACTGGATACAGTCGCATCGTTTATGGATGGGCATGATTGTCTTTATTGTCATGATATCCACGATTAATTATGGTTGGATGAGCTGGCTGGCGTGGCGTCGTCGACAAAAAATACTGACACAGAACCAGCTGATTCGTGACTATGACCAACAACTGCGGCAGTCGGAACGCTTTGCTGTCATCGGTGAGATGAGTGGTTCAATTGCTCATGAAATCAATCAGCCACTGGCGACCATTCAGAATTATGCCCAAGGCTTATTGATTCGTAGCCAACAAGCCCGCTTAAATAAAGTGAGGTCAAATGAGAATACAGAGCCAGACAGCGATACCACCACAGAAAATGCGCTTCAGCAGATTGTAACGGAAACTGAGCGCGTCGCGGCGGTCATTGGTAATATCCGTCATTGGGCGGGTCGGTCGCAGGCGAGTGAGGTCAATGTCGATATTGCTGCGACTTATCAGCAATGTGTGTTGTTATTGGGCGAAAAAGCGTCAGGTATTAGCTTTTGGCTGGCAAGTGACTATCAGTATTTAACCTTACCCAAGTTACTGCTAGACCAATTATTGATTAACACTGTGACCAATGCACAGCAGCAAGGCGCAACCCATATCATGCTACGCTGCCAAGCAGAGGCGTATGCTGGCAAGCAGTGGTTGGTATTGCATATTAGTGATGATGCTGGTGGCTTTGAGGCCGCTCAGCTAGAGGCGCGGCGCTCACCGCAAAAATCACTCCATTCATATGCCACCAAGTCGACCAAAGCAGATGGCCTAGGACTGGGTTTGATGATATGTCAGCGTTTGTGCAAATCGCTTGGCGGTATGATGCAGCTTAGTAATGTCAATGTACAGCATGAGCTTGATACCATTCAGATGGTAGACGGCAGTCATCAACAGCGATGCAAACGTAGCTTAAACGGCAAAATCCAGCTGGTGCAGAGCAATACCTTGTATCAGCCGTCAAACTCGACAGGCGCACAAGTATCTTTTTATCTACCGTTATATGTAGCAAAGACCAATGGCAAACCGCAATGACAAACCGCAATGACAAACCGCAATGACAAACCGCAATAAACTTAGCGAATTTATTTAGTAATAAGGTAGTGTATGACTTCTTCTAATGTGCCAAACGAGCATTCATGCTGGCAAGTTAACCTCAATAATTTATCGGATAGTTCACAGAATACTGCCTCTGAATCCCTGATTATTCATATCATCGACGACGAAGAAAGCGTACGCCTATCTTGTGAATTTCTACTGAGCAGTTTAGGCTTTGTCACACAAGTATGGCCGAGTGCCGTAGATTTTTTGCAGCAGGTGGATATTTATAGTCCAGCAGTGGTTATCAGTGATTTGATGATGCCTGAGATGAGCGGGCAGGCGCTACACGCTCATTTAAACACTCATAATAGTCCGATGGCGCTGATTGCTTTAACCGGCAATGGAGAGATTTCTGATGCGGTTATGATGCTCAAACAAGGCGCGGCAGATTACTTAGAAAAGCCCATCAATAGCCACCGTCTACAACAAGCGATTACTCGCGCCCAAGCGTTGACCATCGAGCGGGCTAAGCTATACGGCATAAGCAAGCTCTACGCACAGCTGACCGATAAAGAGCGGCAAGTGGCACATGAGTTGCTACAAGGTAATATCAACAAAGTCATCGCCGATCATCTAGAGGTGTCCGTGCGCACGGTGGAAGTGCATCGCTCACAAGTTATGAAAAAAATGCAATCACAGCATGTGAGTGAGCTGATTCAAAAACTGGTGTTGCTTGGGGTTTAGTTTTAATGCATTTACATCTACACATTAGCTTAATATCAAGCTATCGTCTTCGACTTTTTCACCGCGCGTTTGCTCGAACATATCGAGTAAATCATGCACGGTCATTCCTTTACGAGTATCACCAGCGACATCTAACACGACTTGTCCTTGGTGCAGCATCACGGTACGCGTGCCATGCGCCAATGCTTGCTGCATCGAGTGGGTGACCATCATAGTGGTGAGCTGATTGTCGGTCACAATCTTGTCGGTCAGTTCTAAAACGAAAGCGGCAGTTTTAGGGTCTAGCGCGGCAGTATGCTCATCCAGTAACAGGATTTTAGACGGTTGCAGCGATGCCATCAGCAGACTAACTGCTTGACGCTGACCACCAGATAATAGCCCCATACGGTCGGTCAAACGATTCTCTAGTCCCAATTTTAGTACCGACAACTTTTCTCGGAACAGGTCACGATTATTGGGGTTTAGAGCAAATTTAAGACCACGCTTACCACCGCGTTTATAGGCCAATGCCATGTTTTCTTCAATCGTTAGCGCTTCGCACGTTCCAGCCATTGGGTCTTGGAATACCCGAGCGACCCAATGGGCGCGTTGATGGGCAGTTTTTTTGGTGACATCATTGCCATTTAATAAGATTGAGCCACTATCGACACGTGTGGTGCCGCTGACCGCATTTAAGAAAGTCGATTTACCGGCGCCATTGGTACCAATGACGGTGACAAACTCACCATTAGCAATGTTTAAACTAATGCCGCGTAAAGCAGGGTTTTCGATCGGCGTGCTTGGGTTAAAGGTCAAGCGTAAATCGGTGGCTTGCATCATAATCGTTATTCCTTATTATCTTTTTAAGACGGTATCTTTAAGATAAGCTCTTTAAAATAGCCTCTACAAGCTAGGCGCGAACTCTACGAGATAAAAACTTGGTTTTCGCTTTTGGTAATACCAATGCCAATACCACAAGTAGTGCTGTAATCAAGTTTAAGTCTTGTGGGCCAAAGCCAATACTACGTAGCGTATCGCTCGATAGCGCAACCTGAATAAATAGCTTATACAATACCGCACCAACAATGACCGCAAAGGTAATCAACCAAATACGCTTGGCAGGAATGATGGTTTCACCGATGATGACCGCTGCCAGACCAATGACAATCGTACCGATACCGATAGAAATATCTGCGCCGCCTTGGGTCTGTACAAATAGGGCGCCTGCTAAGGCAATCAAACCGTTAGAGACGGCCATACCGATGATGGTCATCCACGAGGTATTAATGCCTTGTGCTTGCGCCATGCGTAAATTCGAACCCGTTGCCCGCATGGATAAGCCGGTTTCGGTACTATAAAACCAATCTAAAAATAGCTTAGCAAACAGCACGACCACACCAATGATAACGCAGCGCATCCAGAAGCCATTTCCATCAGTCACCAATGAGCTGAATACTGTAGTTTCACCCAGTAGCGGTAAGTTTGGCGCACCCATGATACGGAGGTTGACAGAGTATAATGCCACCATCACCAAGATACTGGCGAGCAGTTGCAAAATACCAAGCTTGACGTGCAGCCATGCCGTGACGATACCAGCCACTGATCCTGCTAACATGCCAAAAGCACAAGCCAACCATGGGTTGATACCCGCGACGATAGAGATACCCGCGACCGCACCACCTAATGGAAAGCTACCGTCAGCGGTCAAATCAGGGAAGTCGAGTGTACGAAATGAGATAAGCACACCGAGTGCAACTAGGCCATAAATTAGACCACTTTCAAGCGCACCAAAAAAAGCAATTAAAGACATAAGAGATCAGTAAGTCATAACCAAGCGTCTAGCGAATGCTACTAGGAATAGGTGAGTGACAATAAAAGTTAAGTCATTGCCAAGATCATCTAGCCACTAAACGGCTAAGCAGTGGATTTAACAGATTAAGCAATCTGCGGTTAGGGTAAAGCAAAACTTATCATCACAATGAAGGGACAGTAAGTATCGCTATTTAAAGCTTTATTTTATAGCCTTTAAAAACAAGCCCAGCCTACTGACTAATAGCTGGGTGTTGTTTGTACTGATAAGATATAAGAAGCGACCGTTATTCTACCACTTCTTTTGCTTTATCGATAACAGCTTGTGGCAAAGTAATGCCTTGTTCTTTGGCATGTTTTGGGCTGACATATAGATCGAGCATTTGCGGGGTATAGACAGGGATAGCACCTGCTTCTTCACCATTTAGAATACGTACCACGATTTTGCCCGTTTCGCGACCAAGATTATAATAGTTCACACCCAATGCAGCGACTGCACCGCGCTCAACTGAGCTGGTATCTGAGGCAATGAGTGGGATTTTACTTTCTTTAGCGACTTGGTACAGTGACTCGTAGGCGGAAACCACGTTATTATCGGTTGAGGTATAGATCATATCGACCCTACCTTCTAGGCTACGTGCGGCCATCGCAATATCCGTACTACGCTGGGCAGGCGCTTCATGCACCTTGATACCAAGTGGGGTCAAATTTTCTTTCAGCGCTTTTAGAACGATCGTTGAATTGACTTCGCCTGGGCTATAAACGTAACCGATACTTTTGAGACTTGGAATGATTTGACGCATCAGTTCAATCTGTGGCTCATAAGGAAGCGCATCAGAACCACCAGTGACATTGGTACCAGAACCATCTAGTTTGGTCACCAGTTTGGCTGCTACTGGATCAGTCACTGCGGAAAACACTAAAGGAATACTGCTGGTCGCCGCAGCAACAGACTGCGCTGATGGTGTACCAATCGCCACGATGACGTCTGAATTGTCGGCGACGAATTGCTTGGCAATCTGGCCTGCAGTCGCGGTGTTACCCTGTGCGCTTTGGAAGTTAACGGTTAAGTTTTCACCGTTTTTAAAGCCTGCCTCGTTTAGCTCTTCGATGACGCCTTTACGTACATCATCTAGTGCTGGATGCTCAACGATCGCGGTAATAGCAACGGTCTTCATCGCTGTTGTAGCATCGCCACCTGTTGCAGCGGTATCAGCGTTGCTGGTATCTTGTGCTGACTGATTACAACCCGCCAAGACAGCCGTGCAAACGCCACCTAACATTAGTGCTTTACTAAAACTGAAATGACCAAAACGGTTTTGATACAACATGGGTCTCACTCCTGAAAATAATAATGTGTCCGTACATTATTTAATAAATAGATAAAAGGTAAAGCAAACTATGTATATACAGGGCTAAAATATAAAGAGCTCAACGTTATTTAGTCGCATTTTGCGCTTTGTTATCGACATTGATGGCATTCTTTAACAAGTCGTCGGTCAAGCTAACTCCTTGTTTAGCCGCGTGTTTCGGGCTTACATATAGGGTTAAGGTGTTCATCACTTCGGGCTTGATGGTATTGACCGCCTCGTCATTTAATACGCGATAAACCATTTTGCCTGTGGTACGACCAAAGTCATAATCATTGACACCAAGCGCCGCAGTGGCACCGCGTCTCACGCTAAACTCGTCTGAGGCAATGATGGGAATATCAAGCTCGTTGGCAGCGCCAGCCATCGCTTCAAATCCGGATACGACGTTGTTATCTAACGAGGTGTAAATGACATCGACGCGACCAGCAAGGCTACGAGTCGCCATGGCTACATCCGTTGGACGGTTGGCTGTTACATCCAATATCTTAAGCCCAAGTGCAGGTGCGGCTTTTTTAAGTTGATTAAGTACCACAACAGAGTTGACTTCACCTGGGCTATAAACGTAGCCGATGGTTTTTGCATGAGGCACGATTTTTAGAATATTGTCTAATTGTGGCTCGATAGGCAATACACTAGACAGTCCTGTCACATTGGCTTGAATAGGCGTATTATTTTCATCGATGAGCTTTGCCGCGACAGGATCTGAAATGGCGGTATAAATAACCGGAACCGTCTTAGTTGACGCCACGATAGATTGAGCAGATGGCGTCGAAATTGCTACGATGGCATCGGGGTTGTCACCTGCAAACTGCTTCGCAATCTGTCCTGCGGTCGCTGTGTTACCTTGGGCGCTTTGGAAATTAACCGTTAGATTTTGGTCTTTGACATAGCCATTATCTGCTAACTCATCAATAATACCGCGGCGCATCTCATCGAGCGAAGGGTGTTCGACGATTTGGGTGATGGCGATTGTTTTGGCGGGCTTATCAGAATCCACGGTAGAGTTTTCATCCGTTGTGGCAGTATCGGTCGAATTTGAGCAGCCAATTAATCCAAGCGTGGCGCTCATAGCAGCACCAAGTAGGCTGAAGCGTAAAGTAGTAGCAAAGGTCATTTTATTCTGGCTCATAGGTTAGAAAGTGCAGGTTACCCGAATCACTGTTATGTGCATGCTGAGATAACGGGCTAACATCAAAGTAATCAATCCATTGATCATTACATCTATATTATGACAGTAATGTAACTTATGGCAATAAGAAAATGAACTAGATATAGCCTTAGAGGTAGGGGGTTTCTGCGCGATACTGTTAAAACGCGTTTGTCATTGTTTTTATGAAGGGGAGTTTAAATAAATTTTTGTTGAATAAATTATTTTGGTAAAATGTTTTTGATATCAATTATTAATAAATTTTACACAATAAAAAAGATGCCACTAGGACATCTTTTTTACTATTTAATCTGTTATTAGTTTGCTAATCAAAAATACGCCATAATCTTTTAAACAGCCAGCCAATGAAATAAAAAGGTATTTCTAAAATATCAGCATAGAACCACCAATCCCATATAACATCAGCATTTCGATTACGCCGCGATTGTCTGATATCTGAGGTAATGATAAACAACAAAGCACTGATAATGCCACTAGCAATAGCGCTAAATAGTGCGGTTATGTCTTCGGTAAAATACCAATAAACTAGCAAGCCTAATGTTAAATAAAGGAGGATATCTGCTAACAACCTAAGCAATACCAATATCATTCCCCTATATTTAATAGATTAGCCACACTAGTTAAGCCAGCTCATCAAATGTCTCTTAAGCAAGGACATCGCCAATCACGCAACTATCAGGCAAAGTAACCACCGTCAATTGGGTTTTTGGATTACCAGTTGAGAGTACCATGCCTTCTGAGACACCAAATTTCATCTTACGCGGTGCAAGGTTGGTGACGCAAATAACCTTTTTACCGGTCAGCTGTTCAGGCTCATAAAACTTACGGATACCGCTAAATACATTACGCGGCTTGTCTTCACCCACGTCTAAGGTGAATTGCAACAGTTTATCTGCACCTTCGACGTAATTACACTCTAAGACGTGTGCGACTTTCATTTCCACCTTGGCGAAGTCTTCGATACCAATATAATCGACTTGATAGTCGGCTTGCTCTGTACTGGCGTCAGTTTCTATCACCTGAGAAGTTGTATCAGCAGATGCATCTGCTTGCGCCAATGAGGCTTTTGAATCTTCAACCATGGCCGCGATGTCTTTTTCTTCGATACGCTGCATCAGTGGTTTGAACTTATTGATTTTATGGCCCAGCAACCACTCATTACGACTGGCGAAGCTTAAGTCATCGACGTTTAAAAATTCTTTGGCATTAGCGGTCAGCTCAGGCAATACAGGCGCTAGATACACCATCAATTGACGGAAGATATTAATCGCGACCGAGCAGACGTCCTGAACTTCTTGTTCGGTGCCTTCTTGCTTGGTCAGTGACCACGGTTTCTTTTCATCGATATATTCATTGGCTTTATCGGCACACTGCATGATTAGACGCATAGCACGCGAGAACTCACGGTTTTCATAAGCCACCGCAATTTCATCGCCCGTTTTAGTAATATCTTCTAACAAGCGCGGCTCTGCACACACTTCTGTGAGCATGCCATCATATTTTTTCACCAAGAACCCAGCACTACGACTGGCGATATTGACCACTTTGCCGACCAAGTCAGAGTTGACCTTTTGCATAAAGTCTTCTAAATCAAGGTTGATATCTTCGACTTTGTCAGACAGTTTACTGGCAAAATAATAACGTAAGTATTCAGGGTGTAAATGCTTAGCGTAAGTCTCAGCCTTGATAAAGGTGCCGCGTGACTTACTCATTTTTTCGCCGTTGACCATCAAAAAGCCATGCGCAAAGACGCCCGTTGGCGTACGGAACTCACTACCAGCAAGCATCGCTGGCCAAAATAGCGCATGAAAATAAACGATGTCTTTACCAATGAAGTGATAAACCTCGGTTTTATGCTCGTTTTCTTGTGCCCAATAACGGTCAAAATCGAGCGCGTTTTCAGTACCTGCGCGTTTATCGCATAGGTTTTTAAAGCTGGCCATATAGCCGACTGGCGCGTCTAACCACACATAAAAATATTTGTCTGGCTCATCGCTTGGCGTATCTGGAATTTGAAAACCAAAGTAGGGCGCATCACGAGAAATATCCCAGCTGGTCAGCCCAGCATCAAACCATTCCTGTAACTTGTTGGCGACCGATACTTGTAGGCGGTTGTCACTACGGGTCCAATCCTTTAAGAATTGCTCAAATCCAGGCAAGTCAAAGAAATAGTGCTTAGAGGTTTTAAGTACTGGTGTGGCATCAGATAACGTTGAGTGCGGCTCTTTAAGGTCAGTTGCGTCGTAGGTCGTGCCGCAGACCTCACAGTTATCACCATATTGGTCTGGTGCATCACATTCAGGGCAAGTGCCTTTGACAAAACGATCGGCCAAAAACAATTGCTTTTCAGGGTCAAATAACTGTTCAACGTCTTTAGTACTGATATGCCCAGCGTTATTTAGACGACGATAAATCAGCTCAGAGAAATGCTGGTTTTCTTCTGAATGGGTGGTGTGATAATTATCAAAATTTATCAAAAATTTATCAAAATCCGCTTCATGTGAAGCTTTGACCGAGGCAATCTGTTCCTCTGGCGTCACACCATTGGCTTCTGCCTTGAGCATGATAGCCGTACCGTGTGCATCATCTGCGCAGACATAAGTGACCTGATGGCCTTGCGCTTTCATCGCTCGTGCCCAAATGTCGGTCTGAATATATTCTACAAGATGCCCCAAATGGATATAGCCATTGGCGTAGGGCAGCGCACTGGTTACTAGAATCTCACGCACTTTCATCACCTATATTTTTATATAAACGGGTTGGTTATCAAACGTCGTAAGCCATTTACGACCAGCAGACGCGATATTATTAATATTAAATTATCAATGCTAAAAAGGTCTAAAAACTTCTAAAAAAAGCAAAAATTCAAAAAGTGTGCCTATGATACCGTAATTCGGCTAAATTTGTGACATTCCTCAGTAATTAATCCGCTAATGACCTCTATATCGCATATAGATTGTCATTGAATTGTTAGCCGTAAGTCATAGATTCTAGGTAAGTTTATTTATCATAAAAAAGCCATGAAAAAACCCACCAAGCAATCACTCAGTGGGTTTTTGTATCGTCAGTTCAAAACAAAAGAGATGCATTTTTAGCATTTATAGCCCTAGATTTAACCCGCTACATTTTTGACTGATGCAATCAAATTAAAATGACCCAAACATCGTGCCTAAAGTGATGACCGTCGCCACGGCGACCAGTGGAATCACCATGGTGACCATGGCCACGTTTAGATAAGACTGCTTATGAGTCAAACCACAAATCGCCAATAAGGTAATGACCGCGCCACTGTGCGGCAGAGTATCTAAACCGCCAGCTGCCATGACGGCGACTCGGTGCATTAGCTCTGGATCGATACCTGCATTTACCGCCATTCTTAGATAGTCTTCACCCAAGGTTGACAGGGCGATACTCAAACCACCAGACGATGAGCCAGTAATACCCGCCAGCGTGGTCATCGCGACGGCTTCTGAGATAAGCGGATTGTCAGGATTGAGATTCAAAATACTGTCACGAATAAGAAGAAAGCCTGCCAATGAGGCGATCACTGCACCATAACCTACTTCTGATGCCGTATTGAAAATCGGTAGCATAGAGTCATAAGTACCACGGTTGATGGTTTTTTGTAGATTATTCCAATGACCAATACGTAGTACGATTAACACCACACAAGCCACGACCAGTGAAATGATAATCGACCACAGACCAAGCGAGCCGGCGATATTTAGGTCAGGAAACTGAGTTTGTAAGCCGCTAAAATCCATTGATGGAAAGACAGCGTAAGTCAGTAAGGCGTTTAAACCGATGACCAATACCAGCGGAATCATAGCGACGGTAAATGAGGTGTGATGCGTACTGAGCGTCTCAGATTCTTTTTTGATTGCCCCAACGCCGCCCACATCGCCTTCATCGTGCTGACCGTAACCTTCACCTGCGGCGTTGGCTTTTTTGGCGCGTGACTGTAACCATAACCAACCACCGATAAACATAACCGTACCGCCAATAATACCCAAAATAGGCGCGGCAAAGACGTTGGTATTGTAATAAGGAATCGGAATCGCATTTTGAATGGCGGGTGTGCCTGGCAACGCGGTCATGGTAAAGGTAAATGAGCCCAAGGCAATCGCTGCTGGTATCAAGCGTTTAGGAATATCAGCCGCTTTAAACAAATCTTTGGCGATGGGGTAAATGGCAAACGCGACGACAAATAACGACACGCCGCCGTAGGTTAAAATGGCACAGACTAAGATGACTGCTAGAATGGCTTTACTGGCACCGAGTTTTTCGACCACGGTACGGGCAATCGCTGTCGCCGCGCCAGAGTCAGCCATCAAACGCCCAAATAGCGCCCCTAGTAAGAAGATAGGGAAGAACTTGAGCAAGAACCCACTCAATGCGCCCATAAAGACATCGGTATAGGCGGGAATGCTGCTTAAAAAGTCGCCTGACAGAAATACGGCTAACATCGCCATAATCGGTGCCAAAATCAGTACGGAATAACCGCGATAAGCGAAGGACATCAATAGTAATAAAGTAATGATAATAGCAAATGTACTAAACATGAGAGCCTCTCCTTGGCCGGTTTTAAATCGCGAATAATTAATGTTTGCTGCTACTGCTCAATAAATGAATACGAAAGCGATATTAATATCGCTATTATCGAGTAGCGCAAGCACTAAGCACCGCTCCCATTTCCCTATGGTTATTCTCTAGTCGCTGCGAGAATAATATGTTAAGTTAGCATAAGTATCTTTTATATGATATATCGATAGGGAATGTATTAATATAAAATTAAAAGATAAAGGCTGACTAGATCACTGGCAATGAATTCAACATGCCCTAACTTAAATAACAAAAATGAGACTTGCAAGGAGATAAGCATGAGTCAATCAAAAGTATATAGCAGTGCCGAAGAAGCCCTAAAAGGTGTCGTCAGTAATGGACAAACACTGGCTATCGGTGGTTTTGGTCTATGTGGTATCCCAGAATCGTTAATCGTTGCCCTGCGCGATAGTGGTGTGAAAGACTTAACCTGTATCAGTAATAACGCCGGTGTTGATGACTTTGGTTTAGGATTATTATTACAAACCCGCCAAATCAAAAAAATGATTTCCTCTTATGTCGGTGAAAACAAAGAATTTGAGCGTCAATACTTGGCAGGTGAGTTAGACGTTGAGCTGACCCCGCAAGGGACATTGGCCGAAAAGCTACGTTCAGGCGGCGCGGGCATTCCAGCATTCTACACCGCAACAGGCGTTGGTACACTGGTCGCTGAAGGCAAAGAAACCCGTGATTTTGACGGCCGCACCTATGTGCTTGAGCATTCATTACGTGCTGATGTGTCCTTGATTAAGGCGAAAAAGGCAGATAAATCGGGCAATTTAATTTTTAACAAAACCGCCCGTAACTTCAATCCAGACTGTGCGATGGCTGGCAAAGTGACCATCGTCGAAGTAGAGGAAATCGTAGAGAATGGCATGCTCGACCCTGATGAGATTCATTTGCCCGGTATCTTTGTCCAGCGTATTGTCTTAAATAGCAGCCCTGAAAAGCGTATCGAAAAAACCACGACCAAAGCAGTTGAAGGTGCTTAGTTAATGGTTTGAAGAAAATATTTTTAAAGTGTTAAATTAATAATAGAATATCGTAATACTATTCCTAAAAATTTGAGTAGCAAGGGAAACGAGTGAAAGTGCTACATTTAGTAGACTAAGTGAGTTTAACGCCGCTAATCATATTTTTAGGAGTAGTTATAATAATAAGGAAATCACCATGGCATGGAATAGAGAGCAAATGGCACAGCGTGCCGCACAAGAACTACAAGACGGCTATTACGTAAATTTAGGGATAGGCCTGCCTACCCTAGTAGCAAACTATATTCCTGAAGATGTGGATGTCTGGTTACAGTCAGAAAACGGCCTATTAGGTATCGGCGAGTTTCCAACGGTAGAAAATGTCGATGCCGACTTGATTAATGCGGGCAAACAAACCGTGACGGCAGAGGCTGGCTCTAGTTACTTTAGTAGCTCAGAGTCGTTTGCGATGATTCGTGGCGGTCATGTCAATCTGGCCATATTGGGGGCAATGGAAGTCTCAGAGCAGGGTGACCTTGCTAACTGGATGATACCTAAAAAGATGGTCAAAGGTATGGGCGGGGCGATGGATTTAGTCGCTGGCGTGCAGCGCGTCATTGTATTGATGGAGCAAGTCAACAAACACGGCGATCCAAAAATTCTTGCCAACTGTAAGTTGCCGTTGACAGGTAAGGGCGTGGTAGATCGTATCATCACCGAGCTTGCAGTATTAGACGTCACTGATAAAGGATTGAAACTGGTTGAGTTGGCAGAAGGTGTGAGCTTTGACGAGCTGCAAGAAAAAACGCCAGTCACCATTATTCAATAGTTATAGTGGAGTCACTTTAAAACCGATATAGTGTTATTGGCTATAAGTTTTTGTCGCCTCTGTCACGCCTGCGAACAGCACGCAAGAAAAGTTTATAGCGATAACACGTTGCTAATTACTTCATTACAATCGTATCGCTTTTATTTTGAACCGATTATAGCGCTTGATAGTGATTGCTTGACAGATAATAGTGTTTGTATGTCTATTCGATTAGTCGATAAAACAATAAAGAGGATAAATCATGGCGACGCAATTACAACAAGACTTGACCGGTAAGGTCGCTTTAGTCACAGGCGCGGCAAGCGGCATCGGCCGCGATATTGCTGAAACTTATGCTAAAGCAGGGGCAGCCGTTGGTATTGCCGATATCAATATTGAAGCAGCGCAGCAAACCGTTGATGCTATTGAAGCTGCTGGTGGACGGGCGCTTGCAATTGCCATGGATGTCACCTCTGAGGCGGTAGTAAACGACGGTGTACAAAAGCTAGTAGATAGTTTTGGTGGTATTGATATTCTCGTTTCCAATGCTGGGATTCAAATCATTGATCCGATTGATAAGATGGCTTTTGATGATTGGAAAAAAATGCTCGCTATTCATTTGGATGGTGCCTTTTTAACCACCAAAGCCGCCGTGCAGCACATGTATAAAGGCGATAAGGGCGGTACAGTTATCTATATGGGTTCGGTGCATTCGCATGAAGCGTCGCTATATAAAGCGCCCTATGTCACGGCCAAACACGGACTACTTGGACTGTGCCGCGTATTGGCAAAAGAAGGCGCTGAACATAATGTGCGCGCGCATGTGGTTTGTCCAGGTTTTGTCAAAACGCCTTTGGTCGAAAAACAAATCCCGCAACAAGCCGCCGAAAAAGGCATTAGTGAAGAATCAGTCGTTAATGACATTATGCTAGCCAATACCGTCGACAAAGAATTTACCACCGTGGATGATATTGCTCAACTGGCTTTATTTTTAGCGGCTTTCCCAAGTAATGTCTTTACTGGACAATCTATCGTTGCCAGTCACGGCTGGTTTATGAATTAGCGCGGCGTCTTTCCTGTTTTTGATGGTTTTAACAAGCTTTTCATTGGTTTACTGTTTATTAAGCAGCTAAAAAAAGCCTAAAGCTTGATAAAAAAAGACCAATCCAGTAGGATTTAGCTTTATATTAACCTGAGCCAATAGTATTGGCTCTTTTTTGTGAGCGCTTGCTGCATTGTTTCGGGCGCACGGAGTAACATAATGACTAATGAAGATCTTGCGTTGAGTTTTGCAGCGAAACTAAGCCGTGCTATCGAACAACAGCATTTTGAGCAAGCCGTTAATGATGTTCAGACGCTACGTCCTATCGATATCGCCGATATAATCGCGCTTATTGAGCCTAAATTGGCATGGCAATTATTGGAACATCTGCCCAATCGCTCGACGATATTTGCCTATTTAGACGCCGATATCCAGGTTGCACTGGCCTATGTGTTTCCGCGAGCAGTGTTAGCGAAGATAGTAGGAGAGATGCCATCGGATGAGCGTGCGGATTTATATAAGCGCCTCAGTCAAGACCAACGCGATGTTTTACTGCCCGCCTTAGCCCAAGCAAAGCGTGAAGATATTCGCAGATTGGCTTCGTATGCAGAGCGTACTGCTGGGGCTTTAATGAGCTCCGACTATGCGACGTTAGGTGCTGAGATGAATGTCGCTGAGGCACTGGCAGCGCTACGATTAGAGGCTCCAGATGCCGAGACTATTTATCATGCCTATGTGATTGACGACAACCGTAAACTATTAGGTGTGGTGTCATTAAGAGTGCTTATTTTAGCATCACCAGAACAGTTAATTAATGACATCATGGTCAGCTCTGTCATCTCTTGTGATGTGAACGACGATCAGGAAGACGTTGCGAAAATGGTTGCGCGTTATGACTTGATTGCGTTGCCTGTTACCGATGATGATGCCTTGGTAGGTATCGTCACCCACGATGATGCGATGGACGTGGCCAGCGATGAAGCGACCGATGACTTTCATAAGTCAGGCGGTGTCACGACGATGGTTGGTCGCTTAAAAGATGTCAGTATTACCGTCCTATATCGTAAGCGGGTTTTTTGGCTGGTGTTCTTGGTATTTGGTAACTTGCTATCCGGGCTAAGTATTGCCAACTTTGAAGACGTCATTGCCGCCAATTTAGTATTGGTGTTTTTCTTACCTCTATTGGTTGATAGTGGTGGTAACGCCGGTTCGCAGTCGGCGACCTTGATGGTGCGTGCACTAGCAACGGGTGACGTAGTGATGCGTGACTGGTTCTCGCTATTGGGCCGAGAAGCATTGGTTGCTTTATTGCTGGGTGGGACGATGGCGGTGGCTATTGCCCTTATCGGTTATGTGCGCGGTGATGCAACAGTTTCTCTAGTACTAGCATTGAGTATGATGTCTGTGGTTATGATTGGCAGCGTGATTGGTATGAGCTTACCGTTTATACTCAATAAAGTAGGCTTTGACCCTGCCACTGCTAGTGCGCCTTTGATAACTTCGATAAGTGATGCTTCGGGTGTGCTTATTTACTTATTTATTGCTTCGAAATTTTTACCGATAGGCTAGTAGGATTTTTAGCCTCAGACCTACTCACAGTGTGGTTTTTTTATACCTCTCATTGAGCTACACTGTATATATATAAGCCGTTTGGTTAAAATGTATTTAAAATACGTGTTTTCGTTAAAATCTTAGTTGAAAACGTATTCTTTGTACTTGCCAGACTCAATCATTAAGAGAGGTAGCCATGTTTAACTTTATAAAAAAAAGAGCAGCTTCGAAACCTGAGACTCCAGAGCAGCAAGCCGCACTTGATAGCGCCGTTGATAGGGTTTTGTTAGGTTATCATGTGGGTACGACCAGTATTGCTACCATGGTAACTGGGCTTGAACGTACGGGTGACCAGTTGACTTTGGATTTACGCCTGCCACAAGACAGTGATCCTGAGACTATCCAGCAAGAGCTTGGGCACTTATTACACCCGCATGGTATCAAAGCCATTCATATGAATGTACGTCTGCCTGCTCCAGAAAAAGGCGCAGGCTCGAGCTTACCAAAACAGATGCCAAAGACCACCAATGCGATGGACAGTCAAAGTCAATCGTCGGCAAATGCTAATGGCAATACCAATGCTGAACCGCCAATTACGAAGCCTGCACCGACCCAAGCATCACTAACTTCACATCCGCGTATCCGCCATATTATTGTTGTCGCATCTGGCAAAGGTGGTGTCGGTAAATCAACCACGACCGTCAATATCGCTCTGGCATTACAAAAGCTGGGCAACCGCGTTGGTGTGCTAGATGCTGATATTTACGGGCCCAGTATGCCAACGATGCTAGGCGTGGCCAGTGTAAAGCCTGAGCTAGAAAACGAGCAGTTTGTTCCTATCAATGCCCACGGTATGGCGATGCTGTCGATTGGTAGTCTGCTGGATGGTGATAATACGCCTGTCGCGTGGCGTGGACCAAAAGCCACTGGGGCTTTGATGCAACTATATAACCAAACCAACTGGCCGCAGCTAGATTATTTGGTGATTGATATGCCGCCCGGTACCGGTGATATTCAATTGACACTGGCACAGCGTATCCCAGTCACAGGTGCGGTGATTGTGACCACACCACAGCATATTGCGCTACTGGATGCCCAAAAAGGTATCGAAATGTTCAACAAAACCAACATTCCGGTACTTGGTGTGGTCGAAAATATGGCGCTGCATACTTGTAGTAATTGCAACCATACCGAAGCCATCTTTGGTACAGGCGGGGGCGAAAAAATCGCTGAGCAATATCATGTACCGCTATTGGGACAGCTGCCATTAGCCAGTGGTATCGGTGCGCAAGTGGATAAAGGTGAGCCGAGCGTTTTAGCGGATGATGAATTTGCGCCGTACTATCTCAGCATTGCCAAGAACATCGAAACCAATATCAATAAGTTTGCCAAGCCTGTCGATGATAAGCGTATTTTTTGATCATTAGAAAGCAGTTTTAACTGACATGATAGTCTTTAAAATATCGTTATCTACCAATGATTAGCTACCAAGGATCGGTGGCTATTTAAATGAATTTTGGCTAGGATGCTAAAACGATGAAGCAATATGATAAAGAGCAAGTAATGAATGGTTTGCAACCCATTGTACTCGACCAACTTATTAAAAACGGTCAGCCTAGTTTTGGCGTTTTTGCTCAAGTGAAAGATATCAATTATCTGGATTACCACAGCCATCTTATCTCACAAAAATCACTGCCCAAGTGGCGCAAAAACCTAAAAGCCAATCAATTCTGCTTTATTCAAATTATTGAACCACCTTATCGTATTTGTCTGGCATTGGCGACGATTAAGCTGGCAACCAGTGGCTTTGTTTACCTTTATAATGATGATACTGAGCAGCTAGAAGTTTGTGAAGCGTTACAACCTTTGACGCGTCATACAGTTTTGGAAGGTGATTGCTATCAAGGACAGATGACGTTTGCTCATAAGCATCTTACACTGACTTTGGATTTTACGCCTTCACAGATTAAAGTAGCATTAGACAGCCAATACATTGCTCTCGATGCCACCCTGCAACGGCAAGCACAGCCGTTAGTAGTCTGCACACCGACTGGTAGGCGTGGCTGGACGTTCACTCAAAAAGAGCCACTCACAGCAGTCACGGGTCATCTATCCATCAAAGCCGATTCACAATTTCACGTGGATGCTCCTAATACGCAGCCCAAGCAAATAGACTTTACCGATACGACCATCGCCAATCTGGATTGGACGCTAGGCTATATGCGTCACGAGACCAATTGGTTTTGGAGCTGTATCAATAGTTATCTAGCAGATGGACGGCATTTTGCCCTAAACCTAGCGATGGGCGTCAATGAAACAGGTGCTAGTGAAAATGCTTGCTGGCTTGATGGGCAGATAGTTTATTTACCACCGGTTATGTTTACACGTCAAAATTTGGTTCCGACCGTGCAGAATACATGGCGTATCTATCATCAAAACCTAGGCTGGAGTCATGTCGATATTGAGTTAACGTTTACGCCTATCCGCGTTTATAAAAAAACCGATAACTTTGGTGTCATTGCCAGTATTTTTGAGCAATGGATTGGTGAATATAGCGGTGAGATACGTATTGGCGAGGAAGTCATTCTATTGGATAAGGTATTAGGACTGGCTGAAGATCATTTTGCCAAATGGTAGCTTATGAGCAAGATACATTTTCAATCAATAAATGAGTTAGCTGACCTATTGATTTTAAAGTGTGGCTAAGTCTATAAATCGCGCCATCAATTCCGTATAATCGTTACTATCAAAATATCATTCAAATTATCACCCCTATTTTATATCTGCTAAGGAACAACAATGTCTATCAAATCTGACCGCTGGATTCGTAAAATGGCTGAAGAGCATGGCATGATTGAGCCGTATGAGCCAGGTCAAGTGCGCTTTAATGATGCTGGCGAGCGTTTGGTGAGCTACGGCACCTCAAGCTACGGTTATGATGTACGCTGTGCCCCTGAGTTTAAAGTTTTTACTAACGTGCATTCAGTGGTCGTTGATCCAAAGAACTTCGATGAGAAAAGCTTTATCGATATCGTCGGTGACGAATGTATCATTCCGCCAAACTCATTTGCCTTAGCGCGTACGATGGAGTATTTTCGCATTCCACGTGACGTACTGACAATTTGCCTTGGCAAATCTACTTATGCGCGCTGCGGTATCATCGTCAACGTGACGCCGCTTGAGCCTGAATGGGAAGGGCATGTGACTTTAGAGTTTAGTAATACCACCAATCTACCAGCACGTATTTATGCGGGCGAAGGCGTGGCACAAATGCTGTTTTTCCAAAGTGATGCCGATGATGTTTGTGAGACCAGTTATAAAGACCGCGGCGGTAAATATCAAGGACAAAAAGGGGTGACGTTGCCTAGAACTTAAAACCCTGTATTTTACTGAACAGCTAAGGCGATAAACCTGCTAGATTAGCAATAAAAAAGCTGGACGTATTAAATACGGCCAGCTTTTTTATTGCGGTAAATTTTGTTATTTTAAAACCTTTAAACCCGCTTTGTTATCGCGTTTAGGCTTAGGTGCGGCAGTGGGGCTTTTATCAGCAGTCACTGTCGAATCTTCTTCTGGTTGATAACCCTCATACTCTTTTGGATCGAAAAACATGCCTTGCGAATTTTCTTTGGCATAGATGCCCATTACCGCAGTCAGTGGTACCCAAATCTCTTGTGATACCCCGCCAAAACGCGCACTAAAGTGAATATAATCATTTTCCATACTCATATTACCAGTCGCACGGCTGGCGATATTTAGCACGATACGTCCATCTTGCACATGTTCTCTTGGAATCTGTACGTTTTCAGCGGTGGCATCAACCATTAGATACGGGGTAAGCGCATTGTCTTCTATCCATTGATATAGCGCGCGCACCATGTAGGGACGGGTTGGGGTAATAGATATGGGTTCACTCATCTAATGATTTCCTATACTAATGAATTGTAATAATTTAAAGATATTTTTCAGTGCTTCGTTAGCTGTTATCTATAAGCAAGATTTCGTCGTTTTTAGCCCATTTAAGCTTTAATGCTCAGATTAAGGACATGCCCTAATTAACGCACACTTTTTTGAAAGCTTTTACGCTCAAAGACTCGCGTTTGATAGTCAAACAATGGACGGCTAATCGCACGTGGTAGCTCGATACCCATTTCCTCAAGTCGCCATAATAGGGGGGCTAAAAGCACGTCACACCAGCCAAATTCATCTGCCATAAAATAAGGCTTATGAGCAAATAAAGGTGACAAAGTAATTAATGAGTCGGTTAGTTGCTTTTTAGCGATGGCCGCTTGTGCTTTGTTAAAGCTGTCTGGATGCATCAATAAGCGCTTGCCCAGCACCAACCAATCATGCTGAATACGCCAAGCCAATTGCCGAAATTGCGCACGCTCTTGCGGTGTATCAGGCAGCAATTTGTTAGCGTGGTAACGCTCCTCTAAGTACTCAAAGATGACGTTGGTCTCATAAAGTGCAATCTCGCGCTGCTGTAAGACAGGTAAGGTGTGGTAAGGGTTTAGCTCAGTTAAGTCTTCGGGACGCTCAGAGTGCAGCCGTGACAAATAATAAGCCAGCTTTTTTTCTTCAAGTAATAGGCGTACCACATGACTGTCGTAGCCGTCATCAGCGTATAAAATTAGCTGACTACTTGGAATGTCATTCGCATCAATCATGAAAGCCTAGTGTTAACAGTAAAGGCTGTTATCGTAAACAAAGTCGCACTGTTTATCAAGGCAAGGTACGTAAACATTGCGTATGAGCCTGCTATCCAGCTAATGATTTATGTCAAACTGATTATATAAAAATATCGAAAACATAAAAAAGGCACTACCGAAGTAGTGCCTAATCTTAGAATCAATTTCTGGCTTTTTATCGTCTATTTATTTTACATCTTTCCAGAATTCTTTATTCAATAAGTAAACGGGAATTAATAAAACGAGCAAGAATAAAATAACAAAGAAACCAATAACTTGACGATCATGACGAACAGGCTCAGCCATCCACGCCATAAAGTTTACCAAGTCGCCAACCTCAGATTCGAATTCTTCTGCGCTTAGCTCTTCTTGCATGTTATGCAAAACGTGAGGCATGGCAGCGTTTTTCAGCACTAAGTTGTTAGCGCCCCAAGGACGGCTTGGGTCTTCATAGAATGATAATAGATAAGTATAAACCCAGTCATCACCACGTAGCCTAGTCTCAAGCGATAAGTCTGGTGGCGCTGCACCAAACCATGATGCTTGTACCTCTTGGTCAATCTCAGCATTGATATGATCACCGATTTGATCGGTGGTCACCATCAGATACTTTTCAACCAGTTCAGGCGGTATTTCTAAGTCTTTAGCGATGCGCGAATGGCGAACGTACTCGGCTGAGTGACAACCCGCACAGTAGTTCATAAATGTCTTCGCACCGTTTTGTAGCGAGCCCTTATTGGTAAAATCAATAGGAGCGCTGCTACAAGCCAGATCTTCTACAACACCATCAGCATTGGTAAAAGTACCGCAACTAGCTGCCATCGACGTACCAGCAGTCAAGGTTAATGCCGCGCCTAAGCCTAGACCAGCTAGGGATTTAATTAGCGTGCTCATTAGTGACCTCCGGTAACGCGTTCTGGTGGCTGTTTACACTTCTCAATAGCCGTATAGAATGGCATTAATAAGAAAAACAAGAAATACAGGACAGTAAATATACGTGCCAAAATAGTTGCTGTTGGCGTCGCTGGTGTCGCACCTAAGTAACCCAATACTACAAAGCTAATAGCAAAGATAACCAATGCAATCTTAGATAAAATACCTTTGTAACGTATAGAGCGCACAGGTGATCTATCGAGCCACGGAATCAAGAACAGTACGGCAATCGCACCACCCATTGCAATCACACCACCCAGCTTATTAGGAACGGCTCGTAAGATGGCATAGAAAGGAGTGTAATACCATACAGGTGCAATATGTTCAGGTGTTTTCAGTGAGTTTGCTGTCTCAAAGTTTGGTGGCTCAAGGAAGAAACCGCCGCCTTCTGGGAAGAAGAACACCACTGCAAAGAACAAGATAAAGAAGACCACAATACCGACCATGTCATGCACAGTATAGTATGGATGGAATTCGATACCATCTAATGGTACACCGTTTTTATCTTTTAGCTTCTTAATGTCAACACCATCAGGGTTGTTCGAACCCACGTGATGTAGTGCCACTAAATGCATGAATACTAAACCTACTAATACTAGCGGAATAGCGACCACATGAAGGGCAAAGAAACGGTTAAGCGTGATACCTGAGATGATGTAATCACCACGTACCCATTCTGCAAGGCCGTCACCAATGACCGGTAGCGCCGCAGGTAGGTTTAGGATAACCTGTGCACCCCAGAATGACATGTTGCCCCAAGGCAGTAGATAACCGAAGAAACCTTCTGCCATCAACGCTAAGTAAATACCCATACCGATAAGCCAAATAAGCTCACGTGGTTTTTGGTATGAACCATATAGCAAGGCGCGGAACATATGCAGATAGACAACCACGAAGAACGCAGATGCGCCAGTCGAGTGCATATAACGAATGAGCCAGCCGCCTTTGACATCACGCATGATGTATTCAACAGACGCAAACGCCCCTTCGGCACTTGGGTTGTACATCATCGTCAGCCAAATGCCAGTGACTAACTGGTTGACCAATACCACCATTGATAACACGCCAAAGAAGTACCAAAAATTAAAGTTTTTTGGTGCATAGTACTTTGACATATGGTATTCATAGGTTTCAGTCGCTGGAAAGCGCGCGTCCACCCAATGCATTAACTTTTTACCCATGCTCATATTAAGCCTCCCCAATCGTCAAGATGGTACCATCCATATTGTAATCTGGGACAGGTAAGTTAAGCGGTGCAGGAACGCCACTATAGACGCGACCTGCCAAGTCATATTTAGAACCGTGACAAGGGCAGAAAAATCCGCCGTACCAATCATTACCACCCAAGTCAGCCGCGCCCACATCAGGACGGTAGTTTGGTGCACAGCCTAAATGGGTACAGACGCCTTCTACCACCAATACTTCTGGCGAGATAGAGCGCTCTGGGTTTTTACAGTATTCAGGTTGCAATGATTCACTAGAATCAGGGTCTGACAGTAATGGTTTTACCGACTCTAAGGTCGTTAGCATCTCTTCTGTGCGTTTGACCACAAAGATGGGTTTACCGCGGTATTTGACAACGATCATCTGTCCTGCATCGATAGAACCAATATCTTGGGTCACTGCAGCCCCTGCAGCCTCAGCTTTAGCGCTTGGGTACCAAGAACGGACAAAAGGTGTTGCCACAGCAGCTACCCCAGCTGCACCAATTGCGGCAGTTGAGGCAATAAGAACTCTACGGCGTTGTACATTAACGCCTTCGGCTTGGCTCATTAATACTTCCTCCAGGTGAATGAAATGGGATTATCCCACACTGGGTTTGTGGCTTAGAAAATATACAATATCAAGCCACTTTAGCTGTGCCTAATTTTGCTAATTGTTGCTATTCTAAGCTATTTCGGTGATAAAATAAATTATTGCGTTAAAAATAAAGCAACCTTAATAGAACATACTCTAAGGTTGAACATGACAATCAAGTCAAAACAGCTGTATTATCAATGTCTAACATCAGTTTCTGTATTAAAGATAGTAAATTTTATGACCTTATAATTAATAAGGATATTCAGCAATAGCGAATGATACTTGAAATTAAGGTAATGTTCACTAACTTTCAGTATCTAACCGCTTTGTAAGTCGCTGTAAATCCATAAACATTACTTCAAACTGCAAAGTAGTGTTTACTTCATGTCTTTTAAAACTGAGTCAAATCACTAACTGCTTATAAAAAAATTAAAATACGGTAACGATGTTATCAAGATAAAGGCTCACTGTTTGATTTTAGCCTTCGAGCGTGCTCCAGCGTTCAAGCTTGTTCATCATCTCTTCTTCAATCGTCAATAAACGCTCACTAGCAGCAGTAGCCGCGTCTATATCTTGGGTAAACCATGAGCCGTCAGCGAGTTTTTCTTCTAGTTGCGTTTGTTCTGTTTCTAACGCTGCGATTTCTTTTGGTAAATTATCGAGTTCGCGTTGCTCGTTATAATTCAGCTTTTGCACTGTTTTACTAGGCTTCGCTGTTACTGGTTTGTTAGCGCCTTTACTACTTGTGGCGTTATTAACAGGTGCTTTGGCCGCCTTTGCTGCTTCCTCACGGTTTTTTTGCACCAAATACTCTTGATAGCCACCGACGTACTCTTTGACGATGCCTTTACCGTCTGCATCGGTATCGAACACCCAAGTAGAGGTGACGACATTGTCCATAAACGAGCGGTCATGGCTGATAAGTAATATCGTACCGTTAAAGCTACTGACAGATTCTTCTAATAGCTCAAGTGTCGCCATATCCAAATCGTTGGTTGGCTCATCGAGTACCAGAATGTTAGCAGGCTTTAATAGTTGCTTGGCAAGGAGGACGCGGTTACGCTCGCCCCCTGACAATGCCTTGACGGGCGTACGTGCACGCTCTGGGGCAAACAAGAAATCTTGCAAATAGCTCATAATGTGTGTCTTACGACCACCGACATCGACGAAGTCTGAGCCTTCTGAGACGTTTTGCGCCACACTGGCTTCTAGATCTAACTGATCACGCAGCTGATCAAAGAAAGCGATTTTTAGGTTAGTGCCAAGCTCAACGTTACCGGTCTTGATCACATCATCGTCTGACATATCGAGTAGGGCTTTGATAAGGGTAGTTTTACCAGCACCGTTGGGACCGACGATACCAATTTTGTCGCCGCGCATAATCGTGGTGCTAAAGTCATCTACGAGCACATGGTCATCGTACTGTAGGTGTAGATTTTTAACTTTACAGACCAGCTTGCCGCTTTTCTCGCCTTGACCCATGGTAATATTGACATTACCGACTTGCTCACGGCGCTCACTACGCTCTTCGCGTAGTGCTTTTAGCTCACGCACGCGACCTTCGTTACGGGTACGACGCGCTTTGATACCTTGGCGAATCCACACTTCCTCTTGCGCCAGTTTTTTATCAAAGTTGGCATTGTTCTTTTCTTCAGCCAATAATTGCTGTTCTTTTAGCTCTTGATAGCGTGCGTAACCTTTTGCGCCTTGGGTGACGTCATAGCTGGTTAACTGACCGCGATCTAGCTCAACGATACGGGTAGCAAGCTTATTTACAAACGCTCTATCATGGGTGACAAATAACAAGGTCAAACCCTGCCAGTCTAATAAAAAGCGCTCTAACCATTCGATGCTTTCAACGTCCAAATGGTTGGTCGGCTCATCAAGTAGTAGCACGTCAGGCTTAGTGACCAAAGAGCGCGCCAATAACACACGGCGCTTACGACCACCAGATAATGATGATAAGTCATCTTCTGGATCCAGACCCATCGTGGTAATCAGACGGGTGGCATCACGTTCTAAATCCCAGCCATGGACGGCATCGATATCATGTTGCAGCGTTGCCATATGCTCGCAGGCATCCATATCACCGTTGGCGCATAGGTCGACTTGCTTATTATAGTTAATCAGCAAATCAGCGGTGCGGCGGCTACCACCCATGACGATATCTAAAATACGTCCACTGGTTTCAGGAACATCTTGCTCGAGCATCGCCACGCGCATACTGCTGTTGGTGATAATTTCACCGCTGTCAGGCTGTAATGTGCCATTAATCAGCTTAAATAAGGTGGATTTACCTTCGCCATTGCGACCAATTAAACACACGCGTTCACCAGCATTGATCGAAAAATCAATGCCATCAAGAACTGGAGCGACGCCAAAGGCTAGATGAATATCTTTTAAATGTATCAGTGCCATAGAGTATCTTAAGCTTATATAATAGTGAGGTAAGGGGTTGTTGCAAAATTGCCAGCAGTATAACATGCCACCACGTGACTGTAGTGCGTGTAAATGGTTTTATCCATACTATTTATAGATTTTATAATGATTGTATTTACCACAACGTAGAGAAGAATATGAGCCAATCCAACGATCAAGACAGCGTTTCGACTGCGCACGCAGACTTACAAACCCAACAAGTCATTGAGTTACAAATGAGTATGGCGCATTTAGAGATGACCGTAGAGCGACTTGATACCGTCATTGCGCGGCAAGATAAAGATATTCAGACACTGCAACGCCAGTTGCAGCTACTTTATGAACAAGTTGAAAATCAAGATACAGAAAGCGGTATCGCCCCTTTTGATGTGATGGCAGACAGACCGCCGCATTATTGATAGGTAATGAAAAATAAAGCCGTTTTATTTGAATCTAGGTAAAATAATATCCACATTTAAACATAAAGGTACTGTCTGGTGACTGTTTAGTCATAAATGCGAAATAATGTGTTTTTGCAGTTGTTTTACTGTGCGAAAATCTTTACTATCCTCCACCTCGGATACTGCTTGCTTAGCGAACATAGGCATAGCAGTAAAACAATGCGGATGTTTGGAGATATATAATGCGCGCAACTTTTCATTTAAAAACTCTCACAGTTGCTGTTGCAGCTCTTTCTATTGCTAGCGTCGCTAGTGCTGCTGGTCTTGATCGCTCAGGCCAAGATATCACCGCATTCTTACAAGACGGCTTATATGCTGAAGCTGTTTACACTTACATCGATGGCGACGTTAGTGGTCACGATAATGCTTATGTTGGTAATGATAAAAACGCGTATCAACAAGGTAATAAAGTTGATGACGTTGCCGAATCTTATGACTTTTTCCGTTATGGTGTAAAAGCAGATATCAACGACACGTTTAGCGTTGGTATCTTATATGACGAGCCATTTGGTGCGGCGGCTGACTATAGTGGTGATAACAACTTTGTAGCGCAAGGTGATCTTGAAGCTTCTATTAATGCCATTTCAGGCGGTGCCGCTAGCAGTAAAGCAGACGCTGGTGAAAAGATTGGTCAGTTGACCCAAGGTGCCCAGCAAGCAGGCGGTTTGGCGGCAGATTTAGCAGAACAAGCGCAAGCTGCTACCACACCGCAAGCGGCTAAAGAACTTGCTGCTCAAGCGCAAGCGGCAAAAGAAAAAGCAGAAACGCTGGCAGGTCAAGCCCAATCGCTTGGTGCCGCAGTTGCTGCAGCCGAAGCAGAGCTTGCTACTAAAGGCGAAAGTACCAACGTTGAAGTACGCAGTGAAAGTATCACGGGTATCGTTGGGATGAAGTTTGGCCAAGACAAAAACTTCCAAGTCTATGGTGGTCCAGTAGCACAACAAATTCAGGCCGACGTAAAATTACGTGGTACTGCTTATGGCCCTGCGACTGGTTACACAGCCCATATCAGCCGTGATCAAGACTATGGTTGGTTAGCAGGCGCCTCTTATAGCAAGCCTGAAATTGCGCTAAAAGCTGCTTTGACTTATCGTTCTGAGATTGACCACAGTTTAAATATTGATGAGACATATCCTGTGGCGGGCGCACTGGGTAAAGAACCAGTACAGGGTAATAAGATTGATATCACCACGCCTAAGTCAGTAAACTTTGATTTCCAAACCGGTATCAACCCAACCACGCTAGCAACAGCAAAAGTACGCTGGGTACCGTGGAGTGATTTTGCAATCGTACCACCGCTATATAACGAAGTCAGCAAAAACGCGACCAAAGATGACACTGGTTTGCCGTTGGTAAGCTATGATAAAGATCAGTGGTTAGTAGAGTTAGGTCTTGCTAAACGTTTGACGCCAGCGTTAGCAGTGACTGGTAATATCGGCTGGGACAGTGGTGCTGGTGATCCAGTAACGTCACTAGGTCCTATTGAAGGCTACTATAGCGCGGGTCTTGGTGCTAAATATAACGTCACTGAAAACTGGGCAGTCTCTGCTGGTGGTAAATACCTATGGTTCGGTGATGCTAAAGGCCAAATCCCAACCAAAAATATCGTTAGTAACTTTGAAGACAACGACGGTTTTGCTCTTGGTGTAAAGCTTTCTTATCAAGCGAAGTAATACTGGCTATCATTTTAATACCAAACCCAAAAAGTACGATTAGCTGTGTCAAACTTGTTTAGTCTACAATGCGTAGCACTTACATTCGTTTTCCTTGCTACTCTAATTTTTGTGAATGGTATGACTATACTTTTAAGTTGATGAATGAGTAGCAAAAAGCGATCCTTAGGGGTCGCTTTTTTGTGCGTACTATAAATTAAAAATGTACTCATATATCTGTTTTATGTGTCTTATATTGCTCGGGTCAAGTTGATTATTATTGGATATAAGTTGGGTAATAAAGTATGGTAATCAGTATGAACACTTAATAACGTAAACTATTGTTTATCAAAGATATTTTTGACGACTTTATAATAAAATTATTGATAATAAATAAAGTGTTTTAACTGTTGTTTTAGTGTTAAAAAGTCATTACTATTCATCTTAGGACGTCGTTTACATAGTCTTATGTTTTAAGCAACAAAGCTAAACATTGATGATGAAGACGATTAAACAACGAGGATGTTTGGAGATACACAATGCGCGCTACTTTTCATGTAAAAGCTCTTGTCGTAGCAATCGCTACTCTTTCTGTCGCTAGCATGACTAATGCTGCTGGTCTTGATCGCTCAGGTCAAGATGTCACTGCATTCTTACAAGATGGTACCTACGCTGAAGCCGTCTATACCTATATCGATGCCGATGTTAGTGGTGTTGATAATAACGGCAATGACACAGGTGATGTTGCCGAATCTTACGACTTCTTCCGTTATGGCGTAAAAACAGATATTAACGATACTTTTAGTATCGGTGTGTTATACGACGAACCATTTGGCGCTGCTGCTGCCTATAATGGCGATAATAATTTTACTGGCGCTCCAACTGAAGCAATTGATGATCTTATTGCCACACAACTAGACGGAAAAGTGCCAGGGCAAACAATTACTAGCGCTGAAGGTTTAGATACTTATGTTGAGTCTATTCAAGATGATCTCGCAGCAGGTAGAGAACAGGTTAAACAAGCTGAAGCAGCCATTGCAGCAAACCCAGCACTCGAACCCGCTCTACGTCCAACAATTGAGGCTGGTAAAGCACAAATTGCGGCTGGTGAAGAACAGCTAGCTCCCTTAGAAGGACTAAACGGTTATGCTGCTAGTCAGCTTGCCAATACCGAAGGCACAAATGTAGAAGTGCGCTCTGAAAGTATCACCGCGATTCTAGGTGCCAAGTTTGGTGCTAATAAAGAGTTTCAAGTTTATGGCGGTCCAGTCGCTCAGCGCATTCAAGCAGATGTAAAATTACGCGGCAGTGCATACGGACCTGCCACAGGTTACACCTCGCATATCAGTCCTGATCAAGATTATGGTTATTTAGCAGGTATCTCTTATAGCAAGCCTGAAATTGCTTTAAAAGCAGCTTTGACCTATCGTTCAGAGATTGATCATAATATGAAGATCGCTGAATCCTATCCATTAGCAGGTTTATTAGCGGGTGATCCAGCTGCCGCAAATCAAGCGACTTCCATGGAAATCACTACCCCAAAATCAGTAAACTTTGACTTCCAAACAGGTATTAACCCCACCACTTTAGCCACGGCAAAAGTTCGCTGGGTACCATGGGGTGACTTTGCAATTGTACCACCGCTGTATAACGAAATTAGCAAAAACGCGACCCAAGATGATACCGGCCTTCCATTAGTGGATTATGATGATGATCAGTGGCAAGTAGAGCTTGGTCTTGCCAAGCGTCTAGCACCAGCTTTAGCGGTAAGTGGTACAGTGGGTTGGGATAGTGGTGCAGGTGATCCAACGACATCATTAGGACCTATCGATGGCTACTATAGTGTGGGTTTGGGGGCAAAATATAATGTCACTGAAAACTGGGCAGTATCAGCCGGTGGTAAATACTTATGGTTCGGTGATGCTAAAGGTCAATTACCGACTAAGCAGATCGTAGGTGATTTCCAAGATAATGATGGCTATATTCTTGGTGTGAAACTCTCTTATCAAGATATCAAGTAGTAAGAGAGTACCGAACAGTCAGTGAACAACTGTTGTTATTTTAAGTTTGTATATATAATAAAAAAAGCAGCCTATCATAGGCTGCTTTTTTTTCGTTTAAAGTATATATAGAAAAAATAATGTTAATAATCAGGTATTTATGTCAGTTCTTATAATAAAAAAATGCTTAATCCAGTCTAGTTAGTAGCAAGATATCACCCATCACCATCCTTATAGTAATAGCTAACTTAACATAAATCTGTCTTCTCAAAACCGTAAAGGGTGTTGCTATAGTGGCAAACTTTAATTATGATATTGAAATCAGTTACGTTGTCTTACATAGCGGTAATGTCTGATAACAATGAAAGTAAGGTCGCGTAAGCGATGATTACATTCAATAGTTAAGTCGTTTGGCAAAGGATTGCACTGCAGCAGCTTCAGTTGTTATGACAAATTGTAGTAACTAAGCTATTTGCCAGTTTTTTTATTCATGGAGGATGTCACGTGTCGCAAAATTTCCCTATTTCTAAGCTCACTCTAGCCCTTATCACCCTATCTGCTGCATCACTAACACAAGCCGCTGGCCTCGATCGTTCAGGCCAAGAAATCAAAGGCTTCTTTAACCCTGGTACTTATGCCGAAGTTGATTTTGCTTATATCGATACTGATGTTTCAGCACATGACAATGCCGGTGCTATCGTTACCCCAACTGACGAGATTCGTAATGGTATCACTTCTACAGAAGCGGCTTACGAAAAAGGTGTGTCAACTGGCAACGCTACTCCAGATTCCTATAGTTTTATGCGCTACGGGGTAAAAACTGACATTAATGAAAATTTCAGTATCGGTGTGTTTTATGACGAGCCTTTTGGTGCAGAAGTAGAATACTCTGGGGATAATGCTTTTGTTTCTCAAGCAGGCAAAGATACCATTGCTGACTCATCGTCAGGGACATCTGTTCCTAATGAAGTCATCAACCCTTCAGTATTAGATCCAGACTATGACAAAAACACCAACGTCAGTGTGCATACGGAAACGTGGACAGGGCTGCTTGGTTACAAAGCTAATGGCTTCCAAGTATATGGTGGTCCAGTGATGCAAAAAGTGAAAGCAGATGTGCATCTGCGAGGTCAGGCATACGGCCCATTGACAGGCTATGATGCCAATGTAAACCCTGACACTGACTACGGTTGGGTAGCGGGTTTAGCCTATAGTAAACCTGAAATTGCCTTAAATGCGGCACTAACTTATCGCTCAGAAATTAAGCATAAAACCCCAGTGGGCGAAAGAGTACCATTACTAGGATCACCGCTAAAAGATATAGCGTTAGGTAAGCTTGATATTGACCCAGACTCTGAACTTGGCCAGTCTATTGGTGAATATGCAACGACCGATGCGACTGTAACCACACCTGAGTCAGTGAATTTAAATATTCAAACTGGTCTAAGTGAGAAGTATCAACTATTAGGTACTGTAGATGTGCGCTGGGTACCTTGGAGCGATTTCACTATCGTCCCTCCGCTTTATAATGCTTATTCTAAAGCGGCTGACCCAGACGGTTTACCACTTTTATCCTATGACAAAGACCAATGGAAAGTAGATGTTGGTTTGGCCAAACGTTTTAATGAAAAGCTAGCGGGTTCCGTAACAGTTGGTTATGACTCTGGTGCAGGCGATCCTGTCAGCTCATTGGGTACTATTGACGGTTATTATAGCTTGGGTGGTGGTGTGAAATACAACGTGACTCCTGAGTGGGCCGTGTCAGTCGGTGGCAAATATCTGAAATTTGGTGATGCAACAGGTCAGCTACCCAACGGTAGTATCGTCAGTAAAGCCGAAGACAATGATGGTTATATCGCTGGTGTAAAACTCTCTTATCAAAGCCAGTAACTTATCACCTGGCTATGTTGTTTTACCATAAATACTAGAAGAGATCTTACTTAACCAATGGGTTAGGTAAGTGTTATCAAGCGTAAAAATTTTATTGATACTAAGTAATTATGCATAAAAATATCGAATAATTTAAAAATGAACGCTTGCGTTATATTTTACGAATGGTTATTCGATTTTGATAAATTGACTTAGTGAACTGAGTTTTATTATCTATATATATTGCCCAAATACTAATGTGGCAATGTGTAGATAAAGGAATATCTATCAATCATCCATGGAGGAAGAAGAATGTCACCTAACCGTCATTCAATCTCAGCTGTATCGACAGCTAAAAAATTCAAAACCCCTTTAAAAGCCAGTGTTGTGCTTTTAACATCAATGATACTCGCCGCCTGTAATACAACTGACGATCCTTCTTATAATCTTGATGATGTCTTCAGCCCAATACCTGGCGCGACTGATGCAGCACTAGAAAAAGCAAAAGCTGAGGCTGAAAAGGCTAAAGAGGAAGCCAAAAAAGCAAGAGAAGAAGCCGAGGCTGCGAAGAAAGAGGCGGCTGAGCAAATAGCTGCCGCTGAAAAAGCAGCTGAAGAAAAAGCAGATGCGGCTATCAAATCTCAGCAAGAGGCTGAAGCTGCCGCCGCTGCGGCTGAAAAAGCCAAAGCAGAAGCTATTAAAGCACAAGAAGAAGCAGAAAAAGCGTTAGAAGACGCTTTAGCAAATGGTGGGGGTTCAGAGGCCCTACAAAAAGAAGCCGACCGCAAAGCCAAGCTAGCAGAAGAAGCAAAGGCAGACGCGCAAGCTGCTGAAGCCGCTGCACAAGCTGCTCAGCAAAAAGCAGAGGCAGAAGCGACAGCAGCCCAAGCAGCCCAACAAGCTGCACAGGATGCAGCACAGGATGCAGAGATTAAAAATGCTCCAGAATCTGTGAAAACTGGTGTCCAACACATCAGTATCGATGCGTCTGGTTTAGGCCAGGGGGCATTAACGACTACTACTCGTGACTTTGATATCACAGATGAAACCCAAGTAGATGCACGCGCAGATGAAGCTTCAGGTGGCTTAGTTTCTGATCCGGTAGCATTAAAAGTTAGTGGTGATAACGACGATGTAGTAGCGGAATCTAATGGCTTCAAATCTTTTGAAAATACGACCAAAGTTAATACTTCTTCATTAGGTGAAGTCGATCTAGTTTATACCTCAACCTATAAAGATTTTGGCGATGACTTAAGAGTTGCCCATATTGATGGTGCTGCTGCTGGTTTGTTACCAGTCAACGGTGTTGCTGTGGTGGGTAATGCGACCCAAGCTGAGAACATGCCGACAGAAGGTAAAGTTGGTTACACGGGTGATGCAACTTATCGTGAAACTGGTCAAAATAAAGATATTAAATTTGGTACCTCAGTATTCACCGCTGACTTTGTAGCCAAGAATATCAAAGGTGACTTAACCTTTAGTGATAAGAACATTGGTTTAGAAGCAGACATTGATGGTAATAAGTTCTCAGGGAGCAAAGACGATTATAATACCGACGGTGGATTCTATGGTGGCGATGGTCAATACGTAGGCGGTATATACGAAGGTAACGGCGCTCAAGGTACTTATGGAGCGAAATCTGACGCTCAAATTAAAGCTGAGGAAGATGCTAAAGAAGCGGCTGGAAAGGCAGATGCTACAGAAGAAGCCTTAGCCAATGCTAAAGATCAAGCGGCACAAGCGCAAGCCGCTGCAGAAAAAGCCCAGGCTGACGCTGCAAAAGCCCAAGAAGCTGCAAAGAAAGCCCAAGAAGCTGCGGATAATGCAGGTAGTGGCGGTGATGATGAAGCACTTCAAGATGCTTTAGATAGAGCAGAAGCGGCTGAGAAAGCAGCTGAGAAAGCCGAAGCAGATGCAAAAATTGCAATCCAGGAAGCTACAGAAAAAGCACAAGAAGAAGTGAAAGCGGCACAAGATAAAGTCGCGGCAGCTCAGTCAGAAGCAGCAGCTGCTAAAAACACCGCTGCCGCCGCTAAAGCAGAGGCAGAAGCTGCTGAAAAAGATGCAGCAGCCAAAGTGGCAGCTGCAAAGTCAGCTGCAAAAGAAGATGTAGCCGAAGCTAACAAAGCAGCAGACCTAGCCAAAGAAGAAGCTAGAAAAGCTAAAGCCGCTCAAAAGGAGGCGGAAGGAGATACTAAGGCAGCCGAGGATAGAGCGACAGCAGCAGCAGCAGAAGCAGCAGCAGCGGAAAAGAAAGCTCAAGAGTTGCAAGATAAGTTAGATGCAATAAACAATCCAGATGAATATAAGTCTGAAGCCGAAACAGAGAAATCAGGGGTTCAGCATCTATCTGTCGATGCAAGCGGTCTAGGTCAAGGCGTTAAAGCAACAACAACTCGTGACTTTGCTATCCGTAGTACTTCTGATGTCGATGCTCGTGCCGACTTAGCGCTTGAAGGTGTAGTTCCAGAACCTATAGCCATTAAGGTTTCTGGAGAAAATGATATTGACACAGCCAACGGCTTTAAATCTCACGAGGATACAGCCACTGTATTAGCAGAAGGCGATCTAGCTTACACCTCAGTCTATAAAGACTTTGGTGAAAATGGTGAGATGCGCATTGCTCATATTGACGGTGCCGTCAGTGCAGGAGGTGGAGCAATTACAGTCCCTGTAGATGGGGTAGCTGTAGTGGGTAATAAGACAGCGACCTTACCGACAGAGGGTAAGTTTGAATATGCAGGTGACGCCACCAATCGCAAAGTCGGTTTAGACAATGAGATTGAATATGGTAGCTCAGAGTTTACCGCTGACTTTGTTGACAAAAAAGTCGACGGTACACTGAAGTTTGCTCAAGCGGGTGATATTGCGCTGGAAGGAGCTATTGATGGCAATGAGTTCTCAGGTAAAAAAGGTGACTACAACACAGAAGGCGCTTTTTACGGTGAAGATGCTAATTACATCGGTGGTATCTACGAAGGTAATGAGTCGCAAGGTACCTTTGGCGCTGAGAAAGATGGTACACCAGCCGACGTAGATACCCCAGTAGAGCCAGAGTTGCCAGAACCCCCTGTCAATCCTGGTGATCCAGCTAACGAAGATGTGACTGGCGTTATGAGTAACACCATTAGTAGCGAATCAGGATTGGGTACTGAGGATGCGATTGGTTTCCGTCAGTTTGTTACAGACAATGAAACTTTTACTGAGACAACTGGTGAAGGCGAAGACATGACGCCGACCATAGTTGAAGATAATACTATAGATAACTTGCCAGGCTATGATCAGTTTGAAGCCCGTCTTGATATTGTTAAACCTAACAAATTCAAGCAAACAGCTACAATTACAACCGTTAGAGACAGTGATATCGCTTTTGATGCTGATAGTGGTTTCATGAAATCTGATGGTCAGAATACGGTCACTTTCGAGGAAGTTGGATCTATTGTTGGTGATATTGAACTAAAATATGACTATGATTCTGTATATAAGAACTTTAATTCACAGATGCAGATAGGTCACGTTTACGGAGATCTTCGTAAAGAGAATCCATTCGGTGGTGTGAAATCACGTTATGCCAACGTTTACGTAGTGGGCAACAGTACTGCTCAAGCTGATATGGACTACATGCAACAGCAAGCTCAGTATAATATTGATAACAACATCAACGATGGTAATGTTCAATATGCTGGTGTCGCGACCTATATGGATAATATTCATTTAGGTTCAGGCGCTATAAACAATCCAGTGGTCAATGGCGAATCTAATTTTGACGTTGATTTCGTCAATAACTCTTTATCAGGCAAATTAGACTTTGCTGATATTGACAAAAATATTGATATTAAGGCTAATATTGAAGGTAATACCTTTGCTGGTAGAGAGGGTAATGTTGAGACCTCAGGTGGTTTCTATGGCGAGGATGCTAATTTCTTAGGCGGTATCTACCAAGAAGCTCAACTTGATGGTGAAGACGGCGTACCAGGAACGGGTACTACTCCTGGAACCGGAACAACCTTCCAAGGTACCTTTGGCGCTGAAAAGCAATAAATTAATATGAAAGCTTTTGAATAAGAAAAGCACCTTAGGGTGCTTTTTTTTATGCCTTAAATTATGTTTCATACATCAAAGCTATCAGAATAAAACGATTAAAACGATATACCGTGTATTTTTAAACTAATGTTTGTCTATAAAGTCAGGTTTTTAGTAATAGTATGTGATATTTATCAAACTTCAGGAGGGTTTCTATGGTTTTTGATGCTGGATAGAGCAAAATTTTAAAAAGATATTCTATAAGTATATAGGTTGGTTTTTACTAAAATAGGCAAGCTCAATACACTGTTTTTTAATTTAAAACATTTATTTAGATATATAACTATAAAGATTAATAGCTTATTTAATTCAGTATACAGTTGTTTTTATTCGATATTCTAAGGGTTTGTTGGGCTAATTCTTATCAAGGATATTTATTAATTTAAAATAGTGTCTGATGTAAACTATATTTTTAGTCCATAATTTCGATACATCTTATCTTGGTTAAGAGGTGTTTTTAAGCTAATTAGTAACTAAAAGTTACCTATAGAAATATTTGAATAATAAAGTTTGACTTTTTGTAGGCGATTTGTTTATCTATTCAAAGCACCGGATTTATGTTGTGCTTCAAGGGTTAAATAATAGAATATCACTAATTCTTCATGGAGGAAGACGAATGTCACCTAACCGTTATTCAGTATCGGCTGTATCTACAGCAAAAACACTAAAGACCCCACTCAAGGCCAGTGTGGTTATTTTGACTACCGTTATTTTGGCTTCATGCTCCTCTAGCAGTGGAGATAACGCTATTACACCTAAACCCACTCCTACAATCCCAGTAGATAATAACGGAACTGGAGGAGTGGCTGAGGGTGAAGGTTCAGGCGGTAGTGGATCTGATGGAGGTGGGGTTGGTACTACTACTGAAGCAGAAAAAACGATTAAAGCTGCGGAAGCAAAAACCAAAGCTGCAGAAGAAGCGCTTAAAGTAGCAGAAGCAAAAACCAAAGTAGCAGAGGCAGCTTTAAAAGCAGCAGAGGCAGGTTTTGGTAAAGAATCAGAGAAAGCATCAGAAGCATCAAGAAAAGCAATTGATGCTGCAAAAGAAGAGGCAGCGAAAGCGAAAACCGCCGCAGAAGCAGCTCGAGTGGAGGCTGTCACGAAAATCGAAGCCGCTGCGAAGGCATCTAAGACAAAAGTGGACGATGCTAAAAAAACAGCAGCCGATGCAGTCGCTAAAGTCAAAGCCGCTGAAGAAAAAGCCAAAGCAGCAGATAATCGTGCAACAGTAGCAGAAACCAAGGCTAAAGAGGTCGAAGCATCGCTAAAAGCTGAAATAGCGGCGAAAAAAGCAGCGCAAGTAAAAACCAAAGCCGCAGAAGCTGAAACTAAAAAGGCTCAAGCTAATGCTAAGACAGCAGAAGAAAAAGCAGCAAAAGCAGTTAAAGATGCGAAAGCTGCTAGGACTGAGGCTGATAAGAAGGTTGCAGATATAGAAAAAGCATCAGCGAGCCAGATTGCTGAGGCTAAGAAAGCTGCAAAAGATGCCCAAGACGCACTCGAAACTGCAGAAGCTAAAGCAATTACTGCTGCAAAAGTGGCTGCAAAAGCTGCTGCGGATGCTGCAGATGCTGCCCTTAAAGAAGCTGCAGCCAAACTTGACGCTGTCAAAACTGCCTCCGCAACCCAAATTGATGCTGCCAAAAAAGAGGCGGCAGACGCTCAGGCACGTGCTGAAAAAGCAGAGGAAGATGCCGCCGCTGCTCAAACACGTATAGAAGCAGCGGAAGCTACTGCTAAATTAGAAGCTGAGAAAGCTGAGGAAGCATTACTAGCCAAACAAAACGCAGAGCAAGCAGCAACGGCTGCCCAAGCCCAAGCCCAAGCTGAAAAGAAAAAGGCAGAAAAAGCCCAAGCCGAAGCCAATAAAGCCAAAGGCGAGTTAACGACTGCACAAGAAGAGTTAGCTGCCGCCGAAAAAGCCCTAGCAGACGCACTGGCCTCAGGTGGTGGCAACACCGAAGCCCTGCAGGCAGAAGTGGATCGTCGCCAAGCGGCACTAGACACAGCAAATGCTAAAATCATTGCTACCAAGCAAGCTCAAGCTGATGCCGCTGCCGCCGCCGAAGCACAGTTAGCTGCTGCCAACCAAGCAACGCAAGCCGCCAAGGATGCGTTAGCTGCCGCACAAATCAACAATGCTCCTGAAACTAAGAAGTCAGGTGCTCAGTCTATTAATGTAGGTACAACAGCTGCGGGTTTACCAAGTGACTTTATAGTAACGACCCGTGATTTTGAGATTGGTGAAAATAATGTCATAGCTCGTGCTGACGTAGCTTCTGGAGATCTACTACCTAAAGTTGATGTCAATATTTCAGGTGCAGGAGATACCGAGCTTGCTAATGGGTTCAAAAGCCATGATGACAGTACTTCTATTACAACTGCTTTAGGAGAGTTGCCATTAACTTATACCTCAGTGTATAAAGACTATGGTGATGACATGCGCATTGCTCACATCGATGGTGCCGCAGAACTCCAAGGCACTGAAATTCCTGTAGATGGCGTCGCTGTCGTTGGTAGTGCAACTCAAGCGGCGAACATGCCAACCGACGGTAAAGTTGGTTACACAGGTGATGCCACTCATCGTCAGCTAGGCATTGGTAATGATATCGAATTTGGCAAATCAGTATTCACTGCTGACTTTGTGGCTCAAAACGTCAAAGGCGATCTCACCTTTGATAAGGCCGGTAAGATTGGTTTAACCGCTGGCATCAATGGCAACCAATTCTCAGGTACCGCTGATGATAATGCTGGCTATAACACCGAAGGTGGATTCTTTGGCGGTGATGGACAGTACCTAGGCGGTGTCTACGAAGGTAATGGCGCTCAGGGTACCTATGGTGCCAAGAGTGACAAACAAACCGCAGCAGAACAAGCGGCAGCAGACGCTCAAACCGATGCTGATAACGCTCAAGCTGCTATCGCCGATGCTAATGCCCAAGCGAATGCAGCTCAAGCCGCTGCTGACAAAGCCAAAGCGGATGCTATTAAAGCTCAAGCCGCCTTGGCTGCCGCTGAAGATGCCTTAGCGAATGCTGGTACAGGAGATGGTGGTCTAGCCGCTGCATTGGCCCGCGCAGAAGCCGCAGAAGTCGCGGAAGCCGCAGCGTTACAAGCTGCAGAGACTGCAGAGGCGGCAAGAGCTGCTGCTCAAGCCGCACAAGTCGCTGCTGAACAGGCTAAAATGTCGGCAGAAAAAGCGGCTGAACAAGCAATAGGTGATGCTCAAGCTCAAAAAGAAGCTAAAGAAAAAGCGCTACAGGCTCAAAAAGTAGCAGAGGACGCTAAGGCTGCAGCAGAAACTGCCAAAACTGAAGCAGACAAGGCTAAAGAAGATGCCTTAAAAGCTAAGGCTAGTGCTGAAACTTCAAGAGATGAAGCGATCGCTAGAGCTGAAGCGGCAGAAGAAAAAGCTTTAGAAGCTGCCAATCAGTTTAGTGCACCAGACTCTAAGATTTCTGGTGTTCAGAGTACTTCTTTAGATGCCTCAGATAGAATCTTTGATAATAACTCTGCTAGCTACAATACTCTAAGAATTCGAGCTAATGAGATAGACTCAAAAGCGGTTCTAGCACCGATAGACGTTGAGCTAAGAGGTGTTAATAATGGCGCTGAAGACGAGGTTTATGACAATAACAAAAATGGTTTTAAAGTACATACAGGCAATGTTAATGTCCAAGGCTCCAGAACAGGGATCATTTACAATCGAGATTTGAATTATACCTCAGTCTATAAAAACTTCGATGATCAAATGCAAATTGGCCATGTCGACGGTAGAGTCAAAAATGGTATAGCTTTTGACAGAAATCTTTCTGCTACCTACGTACAAGGTAATGCCACCAACCTTGGAGATATGGATAAATTAACCAACGTCAATGAAGGTAAGGCCAATTATAAAGGGGTAGCTACCTACGTAGAAGGTGGGAAAATAGCAGTCGATGGTAGCTCTAAATTCGACGTTGATTTTGTAGCCAAGTCAGTAAAAGGTGAGCTAGATTTTGCTGATAAGCAAGTTGATATTGCAGCAACTATATCTGATAACACCTTTGCTAGTGAGGAAAGCGCGGCTGTCAATACTGTCGGTGGTTTCTTCGGAAAAGGTGCTGGGCTGTTAGGTGGTGTCTACGAAAGAGAAACCAAAGGTACCAACTATATCAAAGGCACTTATGGCGCCAACAAGCTAGATCCATCGGTCGAAGTAGTGCCAGATCCAACAGAGTCGAAAATGACAGGGTTTCAGTCTACAGCACTGAGTAGTAAAGAGAAAACGTTACCATTTGGCCAAGGTCAGCTTGATAATGCTATCGGCTATGTTGAAATTCGCGATGATAAATCTGCTTGGACTGAACTGAAAACGGAAAATGGTTCTGAAGTACCAGTGGATAATCGTAAAGGTGATAACTTCAAGAGCTTCAATACTGGTGTGGTTCGTGCCGATATGGTCAAGCCTGACTCTGTACTAACACCTATTGAAGTGTCCTTGACCAATTCAAGTGGCCAAATCAAAGTAGATGCAGGTAAAGGTACTTTTAATCCAACTTATAAATATAACGCTGTTTATGAGAACTTTGATTCACAAATGCAGGTTGGTCATGTTTATGGTAACTTCGATTCAGCTGCAGGCGATGTCTCACGCGCTGCCAACGTCTATGTAGAAGGCTATCTGACTTCTCAAGCAGGTATGGATAACCTGAAGAATGTCAACGATGGTACAGCTCAGTATCATGGTATGGCGACTTATATTGAAAATATTCATCTGGATGATAACGCTTCTACTGCGCCAGAGAATGGAACTTCTGCTTTCAATGTTGACTTCGTTAATGGCTCAGTTGATGGTACATTAGCGTTTGATGATGGTGACTATAAATATATGCCTGCTGGCAATGAAATAAAAATCGATGCAGACATCACAGGCAACACCTTTGCTGGCAATAAAAATGGTATCGATACCGCTGGTGGTTTCTACGGCGAAGATGCACAGTTCTTAGGTGGTATTTATCAAGATGCTGCAGACCAAGGGGGTAAAGGGACTGTTGCTGGAACCGGTACTAAATTCCAAGGAACCTTTGGTGCCGAAAAGCAATAAATCGCTGTGACTGTACAGAGTAAAGAAAAAGCGTCCTAGGGCGCTTTTTTTCTCGCTTAAACGACTAAAATCCCTTAGGATACTTATGTTTGGAAATTTATAGATCGTACTTAGGTAAGGATACCCATGAATAATCAATATATGCGCAAACCTCTCACAGCCGCTATTTTACTATCGATGATGGCGGTTTCTATGCCAGCTGTGGCTGCTCCAGCTGCTCCAGACACCCCAGCCGCACCAGACGCACCAGAGATAGGACCTGATCTCGACCAAGCTACTGAGCTGCTCAAACGTGAGAACCAAACGTCAGTCTCTAATCCTACTGCACCTTCTACCAGCGTCTCTGATACAGAGGCACAGAATGCTATCAGAAGCCGTCAACAACTTGCCGCTGCAACTGCTTATAACTTAGAAGCCTTAAAAGCCAATCCATCAGCGTTTAGCAAGTTTTTGAATGATGCATTAGCTGCGCAAGATATGGTGACCGTCAAGCAGATACTTCCCCATTACAAAGCGTTAGAGATCAACGATCCAATGCTTATCAAGTTTGCTGATGCACTCGTCTATCGCAGTGAAGCGAAAAACAAACAAGCCATCGCTATTTATCGCGGTATGTTAGCGGAAGATCCAGACTTCCATCCAGTACGCTTGAATATGGCCATCGCCATGCAAGCAGATAAGCAATATGCGGCGGCAAAAGATCAGCTTTTAAAACTACAGTCTGTTGATTTGCCAGCGCCTGTCATGGTCAGAGTGAAAAACTCATTGTCTCAAATAAATAGTTCAGAAAAATGGCGATTCAATGCCTCTGCCAGCTATGTAAGGGATAGTAATATTAATGATGCACCATCGTCATCTATTCAATCTGACTTAGGGCGCTCGATTGAGCAAAAGTCTGCCAACGGTATACAGGTGTCCGGCAGTGCAAATAAACGCTTTAACTTACCTGATAACTTTTATGCAACGATAGGTGGTAATGCCTCGTTAAAAGGCTATTGGGATGAAACTGATTACAACGATTATCTATTCACAGCCTCTGCTGGTGTCGGCTATGATGATGCGAAAAACGATGTTTCTGTGACGCCATTTGTAACCAAACGTTACTATGATGAAGAGCCTTACAGTTTACGTAAAGGGGTAACGGTCAGTGGCTCACGCTGGGTCAAGCCTAAATTGAAGCTGTCAGCTACAGGCATTGTTTCTAAAGAAAACTTTGAGGATGATAGCAATTCAAATCGCAAAACAGATGGCCGATTCTTGGGGTTGAATGCTTTTTATATTAAAGATGCTAAAGAATATTTCTATGGTGGGCTTGGTAATTATAACAATGATGTACCCAAGTCGAGTATTATTAGTTACGATCGTAATTCTGTGAATGCTGGTTGGGGACGTGAATGGAAGCGTGGTCTCTCGACATTAGCGACAGCAGGCTATGGAATAAAAAAATATGACAATCCTGGAGATGCCTACCCAGAAGGAAGCGGTGCATGGAAAGGCTACTACAATGCGGTAGGCGGTGAGCCTGGCTCAACCAGAAAAGACAAAACCGCTTCCTTAGGTTTGCAAGTGTGGAAACGCGACTTTACGGTATATGGTTTGACCCCGCGCTTAGTGTTTGATTATGAAACCACCTCAAGTAATTTTGCTTACTATGATGATCGTGATGAAAAATCTGCGACCGTGTTACTAACCAAAAGCTTTTAAAAACATGTCCATTGCCATGTGCGCATAATAAAAAACCTCGCCAAATTATAGCGAGGTTTTTTTGTACTTATAAGACAATAAATAGTAACTTTTTACTTATTCAAGTTCATTTCCATTTCTTTAAACTTCGCAGTAACAGATGCTTTTGGCCCACCTGTCATAATACTCACCGCAAAGATGGCGATAGTACTTAAAATAAAGCCTGGAATGATAGCGTATAACCAGCTGTTTAATGGCATACCATTCATCTCGAAAGGACCATAGACCCATAGGATAACAGTCAATGCACCGATAACCATACCAGCAACAGCACCGTTACGGTTCATACCGCGCCAGGTTAGACTGAAGACAACCAACGGTCCAAATGCAGCACCAAACCCTGCCCAAGCGTTAGAGACTAGGCTTAATACAGAGCTATCAGGGTTAGAAGCAAGTAAAATCGCGACTACGGCAACGACTATTACTGAGATACGACCGACCAATACTTGGCGAGCTTCTGGTGCTTCTCTATCAAAGAATAATTTGTAAACGTCTTTAGTTAGTGAGCTTGATACCACCAATAGTTGTGACGAAATCGTACTCATAATGGCGGCTAAAATAGCTGCTAATAAGAAACCAGACACCAATGGATGGAACAAGAATTGGGTAAATACCAAAAAGATTGTTTCAGGATCGTCTAATGTCATCGCTGTTTTTTGTACATAAGCGCGACCAGCAATACCTGTTACACAAGCACCGATAAGACTGATGATCATCCAGCTCATACCGATGTTACGCGCAGTTGGGACGTCCTTTACTGAGCGAATCGCCATAAAGCGGACAATAATATGTGGCTGACCAAAATAACCAAGTCCCCAAGCGAGCAAAGAGGCGACACCAAGAAAAGTAACACCACTAGTAATATCTAACATACTTGGATCGATGGCTCTGATGGCATCTGTTGTTGCTCCAACACCACCGAGGTCAGTCAAAGCAACGATAGGTACAATGACCATTGCAAACAGCATAATGATGCCCTGTACAAAGTCAGTCATTGAAACGGCTAAGAAGCCACCAAATAGCGTATAAGCGACGACCACACCAGCCGTTACCCAAAGGCCTGTGCTATAAGAGAGGTTGAGCGAGCTTTCAAAGAGTTTGCCACCGCCGACCAAACTTGCCGCGGTATAAACAGTGAAGAATAAAATGATAACCACGGCTGAGATGACGCGCAGCATGTGCGACTTATCTTCAAAGCGGTTGGCAAAATAATCGGGTAAAGTAATGGCGTTATCTGCGACTTCGGTATAGACACGAAGGCGCGGCGCCACGATGATATAGTTTAAAAACGCACCCAATGTCAAACCAATGGCAATCCAAGCACTGACAACACCGTCAGCATACATGGCACCTGGTAGGCCTAATAATAACCAACCCGACATATCTGACGCGCCTGCTGACAGTGCAGTCACTGCAGGGCCGAGACTACGGCCACCAAGCATGTAGCCTTCGGTATCATTAGCTTGTTTAAAGTAGGCGTAAATGCCAATCCCAATCATTACCAAAAAATAGGCGCCAAGTGATACCAGCACGCCACTAGAAACTCCGTTCATATAAAATCCTTAACCAATGTTGTTGGCTGTCATTATTTTTAACGAGAAAATTAAGTCTTACAAGACGATACCCAAAACAATATCTAAAGACAAAAAAAGCCATTAAGTAGGACATAATGGCTTTTATTCAATATCTTCTGTTAGTTTTATATGATTGATGCTGTTTTAGGGCCAATACTTATCAGTAGTGCTTTGAGCAATAAGAGCATTACCTGCTTAACTTGATTGCTCGCATCTGCCAATTAAATACTAATATCAGCCGCCTATATAACCAATCATTTAAAACCATTAAATAAAACCCTACTGCTAGCCATCATATCTTACTCGAAGTGTTCAATATATGTATATCAGTGTGGTTATAGTAAGTTTTTGTTATAGAAATAACGTCAGGCGTATTATAACGTAAGAGCGCCTTAATTGCGAATTCAGTACTTTTTAAAATGCAAGGCGCTCTTGGAAACGGTCTAGAAGACTCTAATGACTTTTATTCAATAGGAGCAAGTAAGGCAGTAACACTGCTAGATTGTGTCAGTTTCGGATTGATGACCACACCTAAATAGCGCTGCAGTTCAATGTTGTCTGCCATGTCGATACGTTCTAAGTCCTGACTGATCATGGTTTGAGGTAATACTGACCAGCCGAGTCCCACAGAAACTAACATACGGATAGACTCGAGTGGATTGGTGCTCATCGTGGCATAAGGCTTTAGGTTGTGCTTGGCAAACTCAGCCAAGGTAATTTGACTGGTAAAGGTATTGGCTGATGGCAAAATAGCAGGGTAACGTGCCAATTGCTCTAAAGTCACTTTGGATTTGGTCGCTAAAGGCGATAGCGTGCCCGTCATAAAGTAAAGTGGGTCTGACCACAGCGTGTGATAGGTCAAGCGTTTATCATAAACTGGTGGCAGCGTGACAAAGGCCAATGATAAATCACCATCCAGCACGGCTTTATGCGCCTTTTCTGAATCGACAAAGTGAACTTCTAATTGGACGGCAGGATAGGCTTGAATAAAGTGTTTGAGTACAGGCGCTAGGTGATGCAGACCGATATGGTGGCTGGTGCCGATGACCAGCTTACCAGACACAATGTGCTGAGAGTGCTGCAGGTTTATTTTGAAGTTTTCATAGTCTTCAAGCCAGCGCTTGGCATGAGGGAGCATCTCACTAGCCGCTTGGGTTGGGACAATTCCACGACCTACCGTATCAAACAAAGTAATGTTAAACTCATCTTCCAAATTTTTGATGCGTTTACTGACGGCAGGCTGAGTGATAAACAGCTTTTCTGCTGCGCCTGAGATACTGCCTGTGTGCATAACGGTGACGAATGTCGTCAAATTTGTGGTGTTCAAACGAGTTTCCTTAGTAACTTGGGTTACTTAGCGAGCTATAAATAAAAGTTGGCGGATATGATAAATAATGTATTAGAAATAAAAGTTTGTGTCTAGAAAGAAATCATCAATTATTATTATAGAATTAGCCTGCTATAATCACAAGACATCGAGACGTATTGTGACATATTTATTATATTTACGGCGTAAGTCGCGATATAAAGCTTATTTTTTAACCGTTATTCAGTAATAACTATAGAATTATGCCAAGCGATGTTTATATTATGAACAGCGTTGAGCCAAATTCTAGCTCACGTCCTAGTAAGAATACGAGACACAGAAGCAGGCGAAACATACAAGTAAGTGAAAAACTAAGCAATTAGCAACCAATGAGGATAGCAACATGGCTGGTCAAACGTTATATGACAAACTTTGGAACGCTCACGAAGTCACTAAGCGTGATGATGGTTCGAGCCTGATTTATATCGACCGCCATCTGCTACATGAAGTGACGAGCCCGCAAGCTTTTGAAGGTTTGGAGTTGGCCAATCGAGCGCCATGGCGGCTGTCAGCCAATATCGCCAGCCCTGACCATAATGTGCCAACAGTGACCAAAGAGCGCCTAGAAGGTGTACCTGGTATTAAAGACAAGGTGTCACGCTTGCAAGTAGTGACATTGGACGACAACTGTGCCAAATTTAATATCGCTGAATTTACCATTAATGATGCCCGTCAAGGTATCTTGCACGTAGTCGGCCCTGAGCAAGGCTTGGTCTTGCCCGGTATGACCGTCGTTTGTGGTGACTCGCATACCGCGACCCACGGCGCGCTCGGCTGCTTGGCACATGGTATCGGCACATCAGAGGTTGAGCATGTATTGGCCACTCAGTGCTTGATCGCCAAAAAAATGAAAAACATGCAAGTCCGCGTTAACGGCAAGCTTGGTGCTGGCGTGACCTCAAAGGACGTGGTGCTGGCTATTATCGCGCATATTGGCACGGCTGGCGGCACAGGTCACGCCATCGAATTTGCTGGACAAGTATTCGAAGATATGAGCATGGAAGGACGGATGACTGTCTGTAATATGGCGATTGAGGCAGGTGCTCGCGTCGGTATGGTTGCGGTTGATGACACTACTATTGATTACGTCAAAGGTCGTCCATATGCCCCAACCGCTGAACAGTGGGAGCAAGCAGAAGCTTACTGGCGCACACTTTATTCAGATGATGATGCAGTATTTGACACCATCGTTGAGATTGATGGTAGCGAAATAGCCCCGCAAGTGTCTTGGGGCACATCACCTGAGATGGTCGTCGATATCACCCAGTCAGTGCCAACCCCTGACCAAGCTGCAGACGAAGCGCAAGAAGAGGGCTGGTTACGCGCTTATACCTATATGGGTCTAGAAGCTGGTCAAAAAATCACCGATATCCAGCTGGATCGTATTTTCATTGGCTCATGTACCAACTCGCGTATCGAAGATTTGCGTGATGCCGCCGCGGTCATCAAAGGTCGTAAAGTTGCCGATACTGTGAAAGAAGCCATCGTTGTCGCAGGCTCTGGTCAAGTGAAGTTGCAAGCAGAGGCAGAAGGTTTGGATGTTTTGTTTACCGAGGCGGGTTTTGAATGGCGTGAGCCGGGCTGCTCAATGTGTCTGGCGATGAATGCCGATAAGCTTGAGCCAGGGGAGCAATGCGCTTCGACCTCAAACCGTAACTTTGAAGGTCGTCAAGGCGCTGGCGGTCGTACGCATTTGGTCAGTCCAGCGATGGCGGCAGCGGCAGCGCTAGCGGGTCACTTTGTAGATGTACGGACGTTTTAATTTACAGTTGTATAGAGCACAAAGATGAAGAGGCTGCTTGTTTTATTTTGCTTATTGAGCAGCTCTCAGCTAGCGATGGCTCGTGATTACTGTAATGGAAGATTTGCCTATTGTGTCGATGTGCCAAATCAATTGAAATGGTTGCCAGAAGCGGATAATGGTGATGGTCGTCATTTTAAGTTGCCCAACTCCAATGCCACTATTTTGGTCTTTGGGAGTAATACACCAAATGTCTTCTTTTATACAGATAGTGATTATCTGAAAGAAAAGCAGCATCGATATAAAACAGGCATGACAGTTACTTACGAGCGGTTAAAAGATAAAACCTATACGGTAAGTGGCTATAGAGAGGATGGTCAAGTTTTCTATCATGTTATTAAGGTTAATAATGGTCAGGAAGTAGTATTACATCTGAACTATCCTGAGAGTGAAAAAACTAAAATGACAAGTATTGTTAAACAAATGGCACGCTCTTTTGAGCTTCATTAAGCAGCTAGGAAATTTACGTTAGTAATCGATATTTTAAGGAAAAACCATGCAAGCTTATAACACCCAAACGGGTATCGTTTGCCCACTTGATCGCGCAAACGTCGATACCGATCAAATTATTGCAAAACAGTTTTTGAAATCCATTAAACGTACTGGATTTGGTGTCAATTTATTTGATGATTGGCGTTATCTTGATGAAGGTTATCCGGGTCAAGACAACAGCACGCGAGTAATCAATCCAGATTTTGTTTTAAATCAGCCACGGTATAAAGGTGCTAATATTTTACTGGCGCGTAGAAACTTTGGTTGTGGCTCTAGTCGTGAGCATGCGCCTTGGGCGTTGTCTGAATACGGCTTTCGTACGGTAATCGCCCCAAGTTTTGCAGATATTTTTTATAATAACTGCTTTAAAAACGGTATGCTCCCAATTGCATTGGACGAGGAAATCGTTGATACCTTAATGAAAGCTACCTTTGCTAATGAAGGTTACGAGCTAACAGCAGATCTAGAGCGTCAAGTGGTCATTACACCAACGGGTGAAGAATATGCCTTTGAGGTCGACGACTTTCGTAAGCATTGCTTGCTAAATGGTCTCGATGATATCGGCCTGACTTTACAGCATAGTGATGCTATTAAAGGTTATGAGCATAAAATGATGCAAAAAACACCATGGATATTTAATGAAGTACACGCTTAGTTTGACCAATATATAGGTCGCTGCTCATAAAATCGCTCAACAGTAGCAATGCAGCGTTGAGTTATGGCGGTGAACTGGCTAAAATGAAGGGTAGTTTTGACAAACTTTTATTATCTCTCTTATGAATAGTAGCCGCCATTATGAATAAAAAACGTTATGCTTTATGGACCAGTACTGTTGTTACTGCAAGCTTATTGCTATCAGGCTGTCAGCTATTAACTGGTTATCAGAAAATAGATGAAGCCGAGGAAGCAAAGGTGTGGGCAGGGAATATTCAAGCTGTCGATGGTGAAGTAAATCTTGCTTGTATAGGCACTTATCACTGTGAGATTGTACAAATAGACCGCACTCTGGTGATTGCGCCTGATACACACAAACCCTTCAATGCTAGTATGCTGGTCGCGATGAAAGAGGTTAATAATGAGCGTTCGCAAGCGCCTATTTCGCAAGAGTCTATAAAGATGGATATGACCCCATTGGCCAATAAAAACTCGATAAAAATTGTGCCATTATCAGCATCTGGTATGCCAGGACTGACCAATTATTATGCTCGAGTAAAACCTGCCAAGCGTGAAATACATGTCAATTTTTATCCAGAGAATAACGTGGGTTATGTCGAACGTTTTGCGATGATTCATGATTTTGTCGAGGCAGGTACATACCAATTACGCGCTTATCAAGAAAAGTCTCGTGAAAGCTCTGGTAGCTTGCTTGACACAGCATCACCTGAGCCTTTATGTATTGAGCTATTACAAGGTAATCAGGTACAGCGCCGATTCTGTAAAGAGCTGGGCACCGAGCATCAGGGTGAGTTTGTAGAAGCCAGTATGAATAAGACAGTACCAGCGACCTCTAAAGCCAAAAAGGCTAAAGTATAAGAGCTAAAGTGTCGTCATCGATACATTGGTTTTTAAAACATTGATTTTTAAAGCATTTTTTTAAGCCATTAGCTATATTTGGCGATAATAAATCAATAAAAAACCACCTAAGTTAATAAAAACTATTCAAAAGGACCAGTATGGCAACGATTTTAACATTAGCGGGCGATGGTATCGGCCCTGAGATCATGACTCAAGCCATTGATGTGCTCAATGCGGTCAATCAAAAGTTTGCGTTAGATTTGACACTGGAGTCTGGATTGATTGGCGGTGTGGCTATCGATGCAACTGGCGAGCCTTTGCCAGATGAGACGTTAGCCCGTGCCCGCGCAGCAGATGCTGTGTTATTAGGAGCCGTTGGTGGTCCAAAATGGGATGGTATCGAACGCAGTAAGCGTCCTGAGCGTGGTCTGCTTAAAATCCGTGGTGAGTTAGGTCTATTTGCTAACCTGCGTGTGGCGAAGCTTTATCCGCAGCTTGCCAATGCCTCAAGCATCAAGCCTGAGATTATCTCAGGCTTAGATTTGCTGATCGTTCGTGAGCTGACTGGCGGTATCTATTTTGGTGAGCCACGTGGTATCCGTACCCTAGAAAACGGTGAGCAGCAAGGCTATAACACTATGGTGTATAGTACTAGCGAGATTAAGCGTATCGGCAAGGTGGCTTTTGACTTGGCGAAAACACGGGCGCAAGCAGCAGGTACGGCAGCAAAAGTGTGCTCAGTGGATAAGGCAAATGTCTTAGAAGTTACCGAGCTGTGGAAGCAAACCATGATTGAGATGCAGCAAGCAGATTATAGCGATGTGGCTTTATCGCATATGTATGCTGACAATGCGTGCATGCAGTTGATCAAAGACCCTAAACAGTTCGATGTCATGGTAACGGGCAATATGTTCGGTGATATCTTATCTGATGAAGCGGCGATGCTCACAGGCTCTATCGGTATGCTACCATCAGCAAGTCTTGATGAAGCTGGTAAAGGGATGTACGAGCCATGTCATGGTTCAGCGCCTGATATCGCAGGGCAAGATAAGGCCAATCCATTAGCAACTATTTTATCGGTTGCCATGATGCTGCGTTATACCTTTAAGCAAGAAGAAGCCGCGCAAGCGATTGAGCAAGCGGTAAGCGACGTCCTAGACGACGGTCTACGCACTGTAGATATTTTGGATAATAGTGAAGCTGGCCTCAAGCAAGTGGGCTGTAAAGAAATAGGTCAGGCGGTATTGGCCAAACTGGTCTAATAGACACCGCTAGACACTGCGTTAATATGAGCTGATTTTTTAAATACTTATAGTGATAAACCCATAACTTGCTGAGAAAGTTATGGGTTTTTTTGTGCTTGATTGAAAAATTTGCTAACGGTAACACACTAAACCAGATACTCCCAAAAAAGTACCTTTTTTAACACAGACACCGCAGGACAAGGGTTTTATTAACATAAAGCTGTTATATCCTCACAGGGGGATATGACATTATTAACAGCACATAAACGACTAGAAAGATAAATGACTGCTGCAAAAAAATAGTGGTAAAAACCTTATCCTAGCAAAATCGGCTATTAAAGCATTAAAACTCAAAATAACAAGCCTTGACGGCCAAATCATAAAAGAAGAATTACTTTTATAAAATTTTTTTTTAAACATTAGGGACATAATATGTATAAATTAACGAAGATTAGCAGAGCGATAGCTGTTATTGGTCTATCAACGGCAGTTTTTATGGGTCATAGTGTGGCCGCAACCACTGATGGTAAAAATACTACGGATAGCATGAGTATTGATCGTAACGTCGCTACTAATATGGTAAAAAATAGCAGTGAGATAAAAGACAGGGGTGCGATAAGAGACAGCAGTGCGATAAAAGACGGCAGTGCGATAAAAGACAGTAGTCCGGTGACCAATGAGGTCAGTCAAAAGCTAACAGGCGATAGCCAGACAGCAACGTCACTGAATAAACTACTACCTACGATAAAATATACGACAGACAATTTGCCAGAAGTTGCCCAAAAAGTTAATGCCGCTACTTGGACAGCAGGTAGCGAGATTGACCGCAGTACGGGTACAAAATTGCAAGCATTATTAAATTGGCATCATAATGGTGTTGGTCATATTGATGGTTATTGGGGTGAAAATACCAGAAAAGCCATGCAAGCATTTCAAAAAACAAATGGTTTAGCGGTGACTGATACGTTAAATAGCGAGACATGGCAAGTATTGACTAAGGATGAGCAGCTTACAGCACAACCAGTTCTAGTGAGTTATCAGCTAAGTGAGTCGGACGTCAATATCAAAACCACAAAGATACCTGCTGATACTGATGCAAAAGCCAAGCTCGATGGGATGTATTATGAGCGTATTACAGAGGGGCTGGCGGAGAAATTCCACATCAGCGAGAAATATCTCAAGACACTGAACCCTAACGCCAGTTTTACTGCGGGCGAGACCATCACTGTTTATAATCCAGGTAACCCTAATACCAAGCCTGTCAGCCGAGTAGTCGCTGATAAAGCCACTGAAACTTTATATGCTTATGATGACCAAGACAATTTGATTGCCAGCTATCCGACCACAGTAGGTAGCACCGCAACGCCGTCGCCAACAGGCACTCATACGGTCGAAGTGAAAGTCCATGAGCCCAACTATACTTATACAGCTGATGATGGTAGCAAATCTATTCTTCCACCAGGGCCTAATAACCCAGTAGGCTCGGTATGGATTGGTCTGAGTAAACCTTCGTATGGTATTCATGGTTCACCAGACCCTGATCGCATTAGCCGCCAAGCGTCAGCAGGTTGCATACGTTTAACCAACTGGGATGCGTTATCGCTCTTAGGTGTTATCAAAGATGGTGCGACTGTGGAATTCCAATAAATTTTTGATTTTTATTTTTAGATTGTTGTCTTAAAAAGCCATAAAATCCAGACACAAAAATACCGCTCATATGTGTAGCGGTATTTTTTATGGTAAAAACAGGTATTAGAAAACTAAAATATTGATAGGCAATAATGAGCAGGTTGGCATTTTCATTATTATTATCAGTTAAACCACTCAAGCGTTTGTGTGTATATAAGCTATCAGCGATAAAGAAGCTGTTCGACAAATCCCCATTTATCAAAAAGCGCCGTAAAACCACGTCCTTCTATGGCGTGGATATCAGGCGTCAACCGTTGTCATCTCGCATTGACACCACCTTGATAACCACACTCATTGAGACCATAATTACCCCATGAAAACGCTCAAATTACGCATCAAAGACAAACACACCAATCAGCTAAATATCTTGGCTGGGTCGGTTAACTTTGTCTGGAACTACGTCAATGAGCTTAGTTTTAAGCACCTTCAACGTACCGGCAAATTCTTTTCGGCCTACGACTTAGCAGCTTACACCAAAGGTGCGGGTGAATACCTAAATCTGCACAGCCAAACCTTGCAAGCAGTGGCGGAAATCCATACCAAATCTCGTAAGCAGTTTAAAAAAGCCAAACTCAACTGGCGTACCAATAATCCTAAAGCCAAACGCAGAAACTTAGGTTGGATACCGTTTAAAAAGACCGCCATTAAACACCTAGCAACCCGTCAATCAGGTAAAAAAAGCCTTAAATCTACCATTCAGCTAAGCCTCGCTAAAGGTAAAAAACTCACTATTGATGTGTGGGATAGCTATAATTTAGCCCTATACAACATCAACACCTGTGAGTTGGTGCAAG
>NZ_RRYW01000088.1 GCF_014861365.1 Psychrobacter sp. FME6 | reverse complement strand
TACAAAGGGTACGAGCAAAAGATTTATGGCATTTGTCTCATCGATTGATTCGTAAGATTCTGTCTCATAATCTATGCTTTGTACTCAACAAAAAACTTGGTAACCCGCCTCTTCAGTTTGAGTTGCTTATTTCAAGTTGAGAGTGGGGTATTGATTATAAATATTACCTAAAAAATAAAGACATTACCAAAAACGAGAACCTTGTCGCATTTAAGGATAAAAGCCCAGAGGGTTATGAGCAATGGCAATCAGGCGCATGGACTATCTCATCAGACTGGTACAAGCAAATGCAGACCAAATACCCTTGGAATCTATCTATCAGTATCAATGGGCAAGAATGGAATGGCGAATACTACGCTGAATTTGCCAATATCGAAAGATTTGCTGTACTTGATGAGCAGTTGGGTAAATACGAAAACACGCTTAAAGCAGTACCGACTAAGATAAGAACGTGGGCGACTGATCAAGAGTCTGGCGAGCGCACCGAAGTTGAAGTACATCTATACCCTAGACCGCAGTGGTCTGCTCGAAGTCTTAGGAATGCCTCATATCAGCCCTACTACCAAGACCCCAATCTAAACCGCTTCTTTAAATACTTTAAAGAGTTGTACCCCAATCGTTCCCTTGTAACTAATGAACAGCCAGCCAGTCCCGATAAGTTTGCCACACTTAAGATAAACTTTGATAAAGACTTAGTTTTAACCGAAGCTTACTTGCAAAAGGGCAATCAGAAAATACCGATTGAAGGCGCTTATCAATTTTCTCGTGCGCCAATAGATCTTGAAGAAGGTCAATATACCGCTGAACGGGGTTATCCTATATTTATTACTGAACCAAATGCAGAAGACTTAAGCGATCCTGCTTTTGTGGATATTGATTGAGCCTAATATTAGTATCGATTGCGGTAACGTTGATATTAATCGCTATGTTTGCATTGCTAGCGGTAGCATTTGCGTGTTTGTGGATAATAACTGATATGGCTTACTGGGTAATACAGTATTAATGATTGTTCATCTGATGACAGTTATCAAGCTTGATGAGATGGAAATTTATATGTAAGAGGTAGTACTCGATAAAAGAATAGCGCTTATTATTTTAATGGCTGAGAGGAGTTAGCAACGCATCTTGCTGATGTTGCACGATTCTGATTAAGTTTAGAATCGTCATCAATTAGAGGTGGATTGGGCAATTTGTGCCAGCGTTTTACGCTTACAGGACCCATCACCCTAATATTTCTAGCGTCACCTTCATTGGCATCCACGCTGCGCAATACTTTTTCTTTACCAGTTGATGGACCTTGTGGGTTATGCTCAGGACTATTTCCATAATACTTGGCATCATGCCAATCAATCATCCACTCATAGTTTTGATTGGTCATATCATACAGTCCTAATGGATTAGGCGGATATAAACCAACAATTGGTACGTCCAAAATACTGTTATATTTATTACTGAATTCACGTGCTTGATCAAATGTCCATACATTACGTCCATCATCTACTTTGCCAGTATCGGTTGGGAATAACACATACTGACCGCGATTACGCGCCGCATACTCCCACTGAGCTTCGGTCGGTAAACTCATCGGCACATCTAACTGTTGGCCCAGCCATTGACAATAATGCTGCGCGGTTTTCCAATTAATACCAGCAGCAGCTTTGGGTTGGTGTACTTTTTTCGCGTATTCTTGCATTCCTTCTTTAGGCTGCCCAGTCACCATACTATAGATATCAAAGTCACCATAGGTCGCCTTATAAGCATTCATACTAAAACTATCAAGTGTCACCTTATGCAATGATTTATTATCACCACCGCTAGAGATCGGCATTCCTTCAGTCCAATCGAGCTTAGAACCAAAGTCACCCATCTCATAGCTACCCCCCTCAATAAATTGCATGTTTTCTTTTTGCTGCGCTAAGAAGTTATTCAACTGCTGCTGTTCATCATCGCTTAGATTACTACGGGTTTGCGGTATGCCAGCGCTATCAACAGGAGTGACAGCTTCTTTAGCACAGGCAGTCATGGCAAATAGCGGTAAGATAAACAAAGATACGAATAAAGGCTTTAGCGTCATAACAAGCTACAGTGATATTTTGTTGGGAAATTAAAGAGATTATACTAATAATTTGTTTTGATTGTCCAAGTAGAGATATTAAATAACCCAACGAACATCATAGACAGACTTGGCGAGTTTGCTTGAAGTGAATGATTTGGATTTTATCTTACTAACGACAATCAAGTTGCTGGCTTTGACAAGTTCGTTGGTGACCTTATGGGTTAAATGTTTTCGGGTATTTTTGATTTTGGTATGTTGAGCAATGGCTGGTTTTTCAGCATAGTGATGAGTGATTTTAGTTTGCAACTTATCGCCATCACTGCTGACGCCTGATTCCACACCCTAGAAGTGATGTGATTTATAGCTCTTTTTGATAAAAAAAAGAGCTTAGTAAATCAGCTCTTATTTATATTGTTTTATACCTATTAACTCACCACCGTCATACTTTACCGTAGACCTTGTTCAATATACTTATCTTTGTGCTTATATCCCTATTTCGGATTGCATGACCGCACTTATTTTAATCGGTACCGCAAAGCTCCATGGCGCACCACCACTGCAATAAAAAAAAACATCGCTAAATGACACAATATAAGCGGTAAAATCATTACCACAATGATCCATCATAGCGAGCTCGTCACTCTCATCACAAACTGCACACCATATCTGCTTATCACCACGTAATATCATCGCTCGTGTTAAATCGCTTCCCTTCAAATCGTTATTCATCATTAGCCCCTCAATCATCCTAAACCCTTTGACAACAGCACATTGTTAAAGAGTTAATTTCACCAACACTCAATCTCAGTATCGGCATGAGCTATAAGCAACTACTGCGGTATGTATGAAAAACAGCCCAAGGCGTTGCTTACTTTTTTTACAAAAATCCATTCCTTTAGACACTATAGTGTAAAACACCCTAATCAAAACTAACATATCTAATTTTGAAATACATGACAAACGGTGAAATTGTCAGGACAAATGGTAGGTTACGTTGACTAATATTTGAGGGTAATGGACATTTATCATGCTGGTACAGTTTTACAGGGACTCGACTATCTTACTATAACTATACTGTCTTTTCTTACCTGACTATTTATCTACCTGACTATCTACCTACTTACTCAAAATTCGTTAAAATTCAGCTAATAACACTAAAAAAGCGGCTAAATCAGGTAAAATAGTGATTATGACAGCTTTTATAAACCTTAACCCTCGTAAAATAATTCATATAGATATGGATGCTTTTTATGCCAGTGTAGAGCAACGTGACTTTCCTGAGTTGCGCGGTAAACCATTGGTCGTTGGCGGTGATCCAAGTGGTCGAGGTGTGGTCGCAGCAGCCAGCTATGAAGTACGGAAATTTGGCGTACGCTCGGCTATGTCTTGCTATGAAGCGCGAAAACGTTGTCCCGAGGTGATATTTGTCAGGCCGCGTTTTGAGGTCTATCGGGCAGTAAGTAGCGACATCCGTCAAATCATGTACAGTTTAACACCGCACGTTGAGCCGCTATCGTTGGATGAGGCGTATCTTGATGTCACGGGGCTACAAGTCCATAAGGGTTCAGCGACATTAATGGCCAATTGGCTAAGAGCGCAGATTCTAGAGCACACAGGTCTGAACGCATCTGCTGGCGTATCATTTAACAAGATGCTAGCCAAAATTGCCTCTGATATCAATAAACCCAATGGTACAGCCATTATCACCCCAGCAGATGCCGATACCTTTATTAGCACCTTGCCTATCGAGCGCTTCCACGGTATTGGCAAAGCGACTGCCAAGCGCTTGCATGCGATGGGTATCAGTGATGGCGCTGACCTTCGACGCACGCCAGCCGCTGTATTGGTACAGGAATTTGGCAAGCGTGGACAGTTTTATCACGATATCGCTCATGGGCGTGACGAGCGTGCGGTGAAATCTGAGCGGACGCACAAATCTGTTGGCTCGGAGACCACCTTTAGAGACAATCTAAGTGATGATGACCAATTACGCGTACAGATTTATGAGCAAAACGCCGATGCCTTTACTCAATTGCAAAAAAAACAGCTACTCGCCTATACCATTACCCTTAAAATAAAATACGCAGATTTTACTCAAATTACCCGCTCACACACGCTATCAACGGCATTTGATAGCGCCAAGTCTGCACATCATTGGCTCGATAAATTATTTTTAGATATTCCTCGTGGGTTACCTATTCGCCTAGTGGGCGTGACTTTTTCTTCATTAACCCCTGCTGCGCAATTACTACCGCAGTTGAATTTATTTGAATAATCTAGGCCATGTCTTCGACTTATTATAAAATAAGCAGCCGACTCTAAATACTTTATTGATGGTAATATCAATACTTAACGCTTAGGCTATTTAGTATTTCCAAACGGTTTTTAAATGGCTTTTATGCGCATGAGTCCTTATTAAACCATCCTTTCATAGGCTTGTTTCTGCTACAATTACGCTAAAATTTATACTCATATAAAGACTGATTATGACCAATTCCCACACTATGCACTCTGATACCAACGCCTTGATTGATACCGATAAAAACAACGGCGGCTTAAACTATTTGAGCGTTGAGGATTATGATTATGTGCTACCAGACGCCCTGATTGCACGCTATCCCTTAACGCAGCGTTCTGCCTCAAAATTACTGTATTTGCCTGCTGATAATCAAAGCAATAAGTCTCACATAGAGGATCGTTTGTTTGCTGAGTTGCCTGACTTATTAAATACTGGGGACCTGATTGTATTTAATGATACAAAAGTCATGAAAGCGCGGCTATTTGGTCAAAAAGATACAGGCGGTAAGATTGAAGCATTGATTGAGCGTTTGGTTGATATCTCAGATTTAGATATCACGACTTTACATTTAAAGTCTACAGATGATGAACCTGTCAAAACAGAGCACGTTGCGCTTTGTCATGTTAAAGCGAGTAAAGCGCTTAAGCTTGGGCAACGTCTGCAACTTGCTGATGGTCATATGCATGCAGTGATGATTGGTCGTCAGGACAATTTATTTATTTTAGCGTTTGATGCGCCTATCTTGCCGCATTTAGAGCTTTATGGTGAGCTGCCTATTCCGCCTTACTTTGAGCGTCATGCTGATGACACAGATAACACTCGATATCAAACGGTTTTTCACGACCCAACCAAGCTTGCCAGTGTGGCCGCCCCTACCGCAAGCCTACATTTTGATGAAACGGTACTGAGCAAACTTGCTGCAAAAGGGATTAATACTGCTTTTGTCACCTTGCATGTCGGTGCAGGCACATTCGCGCCAGTGAAAACAGACAACTTGCTCAATCACACCATGCATAGCGAATACGCTCATCTGCCACAAGCCACTGCCGACCTTATTAATCAAACTCATGCCAATGGCAAGCAGGTTATCGCGATTGGTACGACAGTGACACGCGTGCTCGAAACGGCTTATCAAAAAACAGCGGTTGACGGGCAAGCGCTCTCTAGCTGGTCCGGTGACACCGATATATTTATTTATCCGGGGTTTGAGTTCGGGGTGATAGATCGACTGTTGACCAATTTTCATCTGCCCAAATCCACACTCTTAATGCTAGTATCGGCATTTTCGGGTAAAAGCGCTATTGAGCATGCTTACCAACATGCTATTAATAAGCAGTACCGCTTCTTTAGCTACGGCGATGCCATGTTGCTTGATAAAGCAGCCGTTGCTTAAGTAATCAATGATAGTCGAGGAAAAACTTATGGAACACAATTCAAACATTTTGTGTATTGGTAACAACAGTTGTGAAATAAACTGGTAAACTAAACGCTATTTTGTTATAACAACAAAGATAACCTACATCCTAAAGGGCTGCACATGTCTTGTCATTTATCTCATCGCTTGACTACTGTACATCGCGCGGTATCGATGGCATTACTTTGTTCTATAAGCTACGCAGCCTTAGTGTCGAGTGCGCAAGCTGCAACGATTGGTAAGACGGTTGTCACCTCTTCTCAACATGAGCCTCTCGCAGCAAGTATCATGGTTACCAACATCCACGCGGCTGATTTTTCAGCAAGCTTAGCAAACTCACATATTTATCAACAAATGGGTTTGACACCAACTGACTCGATGACCGTCCGCTTTAAGCCAACTTCCGCGACCAGTGGTCAAGTATTTATTACCACATCGCAGCCTGTATCTAAACCATTTGCAGATGTGGTGCTAGCCATCAATGATAAAGGCCAACGTAATGTTGTGCCCAAGACACTGCTGATGCCACTCAACGATGGCGTACCTATAGATGGCGTCCCTATAAAAACCGCTAAAAATATCGTAACGGGTGCAAAAAAACCCAGCTTACCAAGCGTGTCAGCAAACAATGATCAACCATTGACTGTCAGAAAAGGCACACCGCCGCCCTTGATATCATCGCTTAAAACATCAGCACCTAAAATATCAGCGCCTCAGTCATCAACAGAATTATTGGCTTCAAAATTGCCAGCACCCAATATTCAGGCACCGACAGTGACCTCTACCTTGCAAGGTAACAATCTTACTTATGCGCCTAGTCGTCTGGATAATGGTCGTTTGAATAATGATCGTTTAAACAACGGCTTTGAGGTAAAAAGCACGGACAACAACTCGGATACTAATGATAGCAAACCTAACTCGGCAAGCCGCCTAGACAATGGTCGCTTAAGTAAAAACACAAGCAATGCTGTTATGACAGCTGATGCTAGTAATCTCGACATCAGCTCTGCTAAAAACGTATCTAAGGATGTTGCAAATGATGTAAAAAATAATAAAAACGTCGCTGATAATAAAGCTGCAAGTAGCAAGGTGCTGATAGCTGCTGAGAATCCTGATAAATCATTCGACACTTTAAACATAGAAATCATCCGCCAGATACAGCCAAGTGATAAAACAGATGCGAGTGCTAGCATAACGGCAGCCTCACCTCTTACGCCAACACCAAACAACGACGTCTTAGACACATCGAACGCTAACTCTGAGGTTAGTAATACATCTACATCCGCTACTTCAAGCGGTAATATACCCGCTAATACATCGCCTAAGCTCAACAATAATAATAGTACTACTGCTGTCACAGCAACTAGTAACAGTGCAGCCCAGTATCAAGTACAACGCAACGATAGCCTATGGGTTATCGCACAGCAGATCGCGAAGGAAAATAATTTAGACATTCAGACAGTAATGAAGCAAATTCAAACGCAAAACCCCGGTGCTTTTATTAATAAAGATGCTGGTCAATTAAAAGCCGATGCCAAGCTCAGCTTACCCAGTTACGATGTCGTCCCATCACAGCAGAATTTAGAAGCTGCTATTAGCGCGCAAAAACAATATAGCCGCCGAGCGAATACACCGGTAATAAAGAAAACCACTAAAACACCCCCTAAGACAGCTCAAGCGACCAAGCGCCCTAAAAAGCCAAAAATTACTAAAACGCAAACACTGCCTAAAGCACAGTTCTCATTGCTCGCTCCTGGTCGTAATGGTAGCGCGGATGGCACTCAAGAGAAGTCAGCTTCGGCGACGGGTAACGGCCTCAGTACAGATATATTAGCAACCCTCAAGGCATCAAGAAAAAACACAGCATCACAAGCTCAGCAATTGTCAAAAATCAGTAGTGCACTTGATAGCTATACCAAAAAAATTCAATTACAAAACCAAAAACTGGCTGAGCTACAAGCTCGTCTCGAAAAACTACGCAATCAATAACTGCCTGACTGATCAACGCAATATGCCGCGATCATAGGCGTGGGAGTAACTATGGACAATATGCTATATATCATCGCAGGATTGGTGCTTATATTATTAATAGCTGGATTGGTATTGCGCAAAAAGAAAGCGCAACAACCTCCGACCCAGCCGTATGTAAAATCAGGAAGAGATGCCTCTACTCCAACACCGATGCCAAAAGCAGATATTGACACTACCATCCCGAGCAACAAAGAGGGTGACAATAAATTCGATCATATTGCGATTGCCCAACGCTTTATGGATCAACAGCGCTATGACAAAGCGATTGAAACGCTTAACCGTGGGCTAATCGAAAGACCTAAAGATAACCAGTTGTCTCTTAAACTACTCAGCATATATGCGACCATTAATCAGCCAGAAAACTTCAATAAAGTTTATGATGCGATTAAAATACAGAATGACGCAGAAAGCATTGTGTTGGCCGATGAGTTAAAAACGTTGTTTTTTGAAGAACAGAATTCAGAACTCACACAAAACTTACCAGTGGAAGAAGAAAAAAACTTTGAGAGTATCGATTTTGACCTCCCTACTCGTCAAGACGATAGTCAACATACCGTATCTGAAACGCCAGTCATTGACTCAAATAGCGATGCATTGGTAAATGAAACAGTCGAGGATAGCTTCGACCTTACGCTGAGCGACTTAGAGAACGATCTTAACGAACCTAACACAACTGATACTGCGCCTGCTACAACATTAGATATGGCAGACGATGAAAGCCTCAATACGGTTAATATCGATACATCTGGTAATGACGCGGCAATCGTCGAAGACAGTAACTTAAACGATATTAGTAACTCTGATGACCTTAGTGACTTCGACTTTAGCCTTGATTTATCTGAAGAAAACGACAACCTAACGACAACCTCGATAACTTCAGACAGCGCTGATAGTACTAACGAAGAAATGGCACTAGAAAACGAAGAATTTGTTTTAGATTTTGACGATTTAGTCAGCGATACCGATAAAGATACTGATGCAACAATCGCTGCAGAATTAACTAGCGATGCAAGCCAAAGCCTTGAAGATGATTTTACATTGTCTTTAGACAGTCTCGATGAGTCAAATAGTCTAGAAATTGCGTTAGAAAGCGACAAACCTACCTTTGAATCCAATAGTGATATTGATGGTCTTGTGCTAGAAGATAATGGCTTTGAAAGCATCAACCTCGAAGAATCGTTTAAGGATAATGAGCTAGAAATCAGCCAGCCTGAAGAAACCAGTGTTGCACCGACTGCACCCATGCTATTCGACGACAATACCTCACTAGATGATGCGTATGATTTAGACGCGCCAACAGCAGCTACCCCAGTCGACGTTGAGACTGAGATTGCGACTGAAGAAAGCTTTTCTACTGAAGGGCCTGTTGAAACAGCAGAAGACTTCTCATCGCGCTTTGCAGCAGACTTTGATTTTGTAAAAGCATTAGACAGCAATCAAGTGACACTGGATTTGGCTGGCCAATACTTACAGTTGGGTGAGTATGACAGCGCCAAACGTCTGCTCAATGAAGTAATCAATCAAGGCAATAGCGAACAACAAAGCCAAGCACAAGCATTACTGGAGCGTACAGCATAATCAGTATAAGTAGACTTACTGCTGTTTAGTCGCTAAAAGCCATATCGGCAAGTATTCTATCGCTGAAGAATACTTGCCGATTTTTTTGCATTTAGCCTTTATACTCTTTATTATCACAATAAGACATGCTGTAGCTGCTACTAGAGTACCGCCTTCATCTTCCTTTACTGCATCAATATAAGCCAACCTCTGCTATGACAAAGACACTCTCCGACCCTATTCAACTGATTTATGCTGGTGGTACATTTGGTAGCTACGGCCGACCTTTAACGCCTTTATCGGCAGAGATATTTTTGCCAACGTTGCAAACACTACTGACCGAACAAGACAACGCCGTCAATTTACCAAAAATCTCTTGGTTAGATAATGCCCTGATTAAAGACAGTAGCCAACTTACTCCCAATGATTTTGTGCATTTTTATCAGCTTTTACTGACCGCTTATGCACAAGGTGATAGGCGCTTTGTGTTAATCACTGGCACCGATACCTTGAGCTATTTGGGGGCATTTTTAGCAGAGGCATTTGCTGGCAGCGATATTTGTGTGGTGGTTACTGGCAGTATGCGTCCGTTATTGGACAGTGAGGTGTTGCACGACTACCGTATCGACGCTCATAGCGATGCGTGGGACAACCTTAACGATGCATTAAAAGTGGCCGCAGCAGGCGAATCAGGGGTTAAAATTAATTTTGGTGGTGAGTCGTGGCCTGCGCAAACGGTACAAAAAATTCACAGCCATGACTTGATGGCATTTACAGGGCACTCACGGGCAGCCTATCCTGCCAATAGCTATATAAACAGCCTACCAGATACCCGCCGGCAACACTGGATCGACGATCAGCAAGCGGTGCTTAAGGATATCAAAACTCGCGCTGAGCAAGCCCGTATTCATGCGCTTTATTGTTTGCCTAACGATACTAAAGTAATGAGCAATCAGCTACAGGCTTTATTATCACAACCGCCCTCTGGCATCATCTTGCTAGGGTTTGGCGCTGGTAATGTGCCTTACTCTGTAGCACTAGCAGAAACGTTAGATCTTGCTTATGAAAAAGGACATATGGTGATATGTGCCAGTCAATCACCGTTTGGCGGTGTCAGTGACACTTATGCGGCGGGTAGCTGGCAATACGATCATCAGGTGATTGCTGGTGGACGCTTAACCATTCCTGCCATTTATGCCCGACTATTATGGCTGTTACTGCGTTATGACAGTCCAGCGAAACGCCGTCAGCGCTGGTCAAATAATGTTAGTCAGACTGGGACAGCCATTAAAAAACGCTAAAGACGATACAGTTAATTTGCTTCAAAAATGATACAGCGCTATTGGCTATAATTTTATTTTGAACTGATTATATTACTCTCCACCAATGATAAGCACCAAAACTACCATGTCCGACACCAATATTAGCGAATCTGAAGGCTCGCCAACCTATACCTTAGCGATTGCTATTGAATTTTTAGGCACACATTACCATGGCTGGCAACGACAGCGAGAAGTGCTAGGAGTACAAGAAGCGCTCGAGACAGCTATCAGCAAAGTCGCCAACGAACCAGTAGAGGTCGTTGCGGCGGGACGTACTGATGCCAGTGTGCATGCTAGCAATATGATCGCCCATTTCACCACTCATGCCTACCGCCCTACTCACAACTGGCTACGCGGTGTGAATAGCCTGTTGCCTGACGACATTGCTCTACGCTGGATCCAACGGATGCCAGCAGACTTTCATGCGCGCTTTGGTGCTATTGCCCGCCGTTATCGCTATATCACTCTCAATCAGCCACAGCGCCCTGCTATCCTCAATCACCAAGTGACCCATATTTATGAGCCGCTTGATTTAGCTGCGATGCAACAGGCGGCGGCTGATATCGTTGGTACTCATGATTTTAGTAGTTACCGCGCCGCCGCGTGTCAATCTAATCAGCCAGTACGTACCATCAGCCACGCCAATCTCTTTGCCCATGGGCAATTTATCGTTTTTGATATTCAGGCCGATGGATTTTTGCATCATATGGTTCGTAACTTAATGGGGACGCTATATGCTATCGGCAGACACGAGTTAGCGCCCACAGATTTTCTGACTATTTTGCATAAAAAAGACCGTACCATTGCACCACCGACCGCCTCTGGTGATGGTTTATACTTTATCAATGCTTATTATCCTGAACGCTTCCAGCGATTATTTCCAGATGCGCCTTTGACCCCTATCTGGTTAAACTTGCCTAACTAAAGGAATAGAATCTGGCATACATATCACTTACAGACTGTCAAGCAAAAATCAGGTTCCGTATTGCTTTAATCCGCTAACTTACGTATAATATGGGCTTATTTTCAATCGATTGATACAAATTATGGCAAAAGACGATATTATTGAATTTGAAGGCGAAGTCATTGATACCCTTCCAAATACTTTGTTTAAAGTTCGTTTAGAAAACGGACACGAAATTATTGCACACATCTCTGGCAAGATGCGTAAGCATTACATCCGCATTCTGACTGGTGATAAGGTTAAGGTTGAAATGACCCCCTATGATCTCACCAAAGGTCGCATTACTTATCGTGGTAAAAACTAATTTTTATTAACTAAAATGGTTTTGACTTCCTCCCCACCCTAAAAGTGAAGGGGATTCCTACTAAAGACGGCCAAGCCCGACCGCGAGAATGTTTTTTGCTCCATTAACGTCCCGTTGA
>NZ_RRYW01000087.1 GCF_014861365.1 Psychrobacter sp. FME6 | reverse complement strand
TTCTCGCTTGTGTCTTTATCTGGCTGCCGCTGATTTGAATTCTATACAGCCCCTATTGTTTTAAGCCTATCTCTTATATAAAGCTGGCGAAATGAGTAGGGATTATTGCATAAATTCGGTAGTTGTAACAAAAGATTTCATATCCTAGCCTTTGTAACCCAGACACTGATAAATACTTGCAAATCTTAACTTTCAAACCATCAAACACTGACAGAGTCTATGAAATGGTTTGTTACTATGTACTCATCGTTAGCGAACAAGGCGATAGAGCTATAAAGTCAATATAACTAATATAAATAGATAACTTGTTTGTCCAAACTTATTTTAAGGAGCTAACAATGAATACTCTACAAAAAACGTTATTCGCATTAGCAGCTGGTTCTCTATTAACGGTCAGTGCCCAAGCCGCTACTTCTTATAGTAATGGTTATACTGGACAGCCATACGTTGGTGTGAAGGTCGGTCAGTTTGATTTAGATATCGACAACGCTGATGACCCAACTGCTTACGGTGTATATGGCGGCTACAACTTTGATCCAAACTTCGGTATCGAAGCCGAATATGTAGGTTCAGATGATGCCGACTATAGAAATGGTGATCTTGATGCCAAGACTTATGGTGCCTACGGTACAGCCCGTTATCAGTTTCCAAATACAGGCCTATATGCCAAAGGTAAACTGGGTGTTGCCAAGACTAAGGTAGAAGGTGACTATACTGTTGGTCCGCTCAAAGTTTCAAACTCTGCCAGTGATACAGGTATTGCAGGTGGTGTTGGCCTCGGATACTCAGTGAACCCTAACTTTGGTGTCGAAGCTGAATACGCAATGATGGATAGTGATGTTGATGCCAAACTGATGACAGTTGGCGCTCATTTAAAATTCTAGACCTACATACCTTTAAGTTCCTATATTAAAGCGTATTGAACGAGCAAAAATGAGAAATGATTACTTAAGTATTATTTCTCACATTAAAAATCAAAAAATAAATCAAAAACATAACATTAGGTGAATACAATGAAAACTTTACAGAAAACTCTACTTGCATTAGCCGCTGGTTCTTTAGTGAGCATGGGTGCACAAGCAGCCGTATCTTATGGTAACGGTTACACCGGCCAACCATACGTTGGTGTTAAAGTTGGTCAGTTCAATTTAGATACTGATGGCGCTAGTGATCCGACTGCTTATGGTGTATACGGTGGTTATAACTTCGACCCTAACTTTGGTTTAGAAGCTGAGTATATTGGTTCAGATGACGCTGATTATTATAATGGTGACGTAGACGCTAAAACCTATGGTCTATATGGTACCTACCGTTATGGCTTTAATAACACGCCAGTATATGCCAAAGGTAAACTGGGTGTAGCACGTACTGAGATTGATGGTGATAGCAGAGTGCCAAATATCTCTGTATCAGACAAGAGCACAAGATTAGCAGGTGGTGTAGGTCTTGGTTATTCAGTAAATCCTAATTTCGGTGTCGAAGCTGAATACGATATCGTTGGTAGCGATGCAGACCTTTGGACTGTTGGTGCCAACCTTAAATTCTAATACTTTGAACGCTTAGTTCTTGGATTAGAAATTGCTTAAACAGTACTTACACAGTAATAAAAAAACGATCACTTAAAGTGGTCGTTTTTTTGTGCTTACACTTTTAAGAGTAGCTTTTTCATGCTTGGCTTTACTAGAATCGGCATGGCACTATCGCCAGTGGAATGTAATATCTATACATTACGTGCTATTAGTATGAGCTTTTCTTGCTCGCTGTACCTACGCAGATAGAGGCTGCAAAAAACTTATACCAGTAGCACACTAATACAGCTGTACTAATTTTATTGTTCATCAACTATATATTAATGATTTTTAAGACATTATTACTCTTAAAAATGTGCTACATTGAAAGTTAGAATGACAAAGATAGGGAATGTGCCGATGATAGAGACTCTCTGGATGATAGAACCTTGGCATTGGCTGGTATTGGGCTTTTTATTGCTGATTATCGAGATGTTTGTGCCCACCTTTGCTAGTCTTTGGTTTGGTGCCGCTGCCATCATCGTTGCTATACTTTCATGGTTATTGCCCATCTCTGTCTCTATTCAAATCATTGTTTGGCTAGTGCTCTCTGCTATATTTCTACTGGCGTGGTTTAAGTATATCAAACCGCTGTCTGTAGATCGTACTAAAGCAGGGTTGGGCGGCAGTGTTATCGTTGGTGAGACAGGTATGATTATCGTGCAGCCACAGGCCGATAGAGCAGGGACGGTGAGATTTAGTGTGCCTATTGTCGGTGCGGCTGAATGGATGTGCCGTACGCGAGGCGAGCAGGTGGCAGTGGGTGATCGGGTGATCGTGACGGATATCGTTGGTAACGAGCTAATCGTCAGTAGTATGAAGTCACAAGCAGCGATTAACACAGGCAGTAATTTATAAAGGTATGCTAATAGGGATAAGTTATGGAAAGCTTTAGTATTGTTATGATCGTTTTGATTGCACTGGTTGTGTTTACCGTGTTTAAAGGCGTTCGCATCGTGCCGCAAGGTTATAAATGGGTGGTGCAGCGCTTGGGTAAGTATAGCCAAACACTAGAACCCGGCCTAAACCTAATTATCCCTTATGTTGACGACGTGTCTTATAAAGTTACCACCAAAGATATTGTCCTCGATATTCCATCACAAGAAGTGATTACCCGAGACAACGTGGTTATCATTGCTAATGCTGTCGCTTATATTAATATCGTTCGTCCAGACAAGGCAGTGTACGGTATCGAGGATTATGAGTATGGTATTCGTAATTTGGTACAAACCTCATTACGTTCAATTATTGGTGAAATGGATCTTGATAGTGCACTATCGAGCCGTGACGAAATCAAAGCCAAGCTAAAACACGCGATTTCAGAAGATATCTCTGATTGGGGTATCACGCTTAAAACAGTAGAGATTCAAGATATTAATCCGTCTGATACGATGCAAACGGCGATGGAAGAACAAGCGGCGGCTGAACGTCAACGCCGTGCGACAGTGACACGCGCCGATGGTCAAAAACAAGCCGCTATCTTAGAGGCCGATGGTCGTCTAGAAGCCTCACGTCGCGATGCTGAAGCGCAAGTAGTGTTGGCTAAAGGTTCTGAAGAATCTATTCGTCTGATTACTGATGCGATGGGTACTGAAGAGATGCCGATTGTCTACTTACTGGGTGAGCAGTATATCAAAGCGATTCGGGAGCTGGCTGAATCTGACAACTCCAAAATGGTGGTGTTACCTGCTGATATTCTAAGCACAGTAAAAGGCATGGTAGGTGATAAGCTTAAAGTTTAATAATCAATGACTTAATAATCTAGGTGTTATACCTATTACAAGGTTCAATTTTAAAAATAGTCAGTTAGCGTCCAACGCGCTGGCTATTTTTTTGACTGTAAATTATTTAGCTCGTAATGAAAGTACAGATAAAAGGAAAATAACAATGCTTAAGCAAAACTCAAATAATATGCTGATGTCTATAACAGACTTCCCTCAAGGTAGCCCATTACCCTATACCGTACTGGATGCGACGCTCACCAATGCCGCTTATCCTGAGCAGAAATTGGAGATTCGAGGGGGTGGCTACGGCTCAGATGCAGCGGCTCATCCAACCAATGCCAATCAATTTTATGCACTCGCCGATCGTGGTCCCAATGCTGATTTTGATGGCGTTGCGGGTAAAGGTAAGCAGTTTTTAGTGCCAAACTATACACCGTCTATTGGGCTTTTTGAGTTACAAGCTGATGGCAAAATCACTAAAATAAAAGAAATCATACTAAAAGACAGCACCGGCAATCCCATCTCTGGGCTTCCGAATCCAAAAGCATTGGGCGGTACTAACGAAGTACCTTATGATGTTAATGGTCAGCCGATGACTATAAACCCAAGCTTACCTTTTGATACTGTGACCAACCCTATTAAAACCGATATCAATGGTTTGGATCCAGAAGGACTTACCGCGCTCACAGACGGCAGTTTTTGGATCAGTGATGAATATGGGCCACATCTCGTTCATTATGATGCCGAAGGGATAGAGGTCGAGCGTATCAATCCTTTTGCTAATGATGAGCGTAATAATGTGATGGTTGATGGTAAGCCAGTTTTATTACCAGCAGAGTTTACCAAGCGTCGCACCAATCGCGGGATGGAAGCATTAACAGTCACACCTGATCAGACGACCCTAGTAGGTATTATGGAGTCTTCCATGGACAATCCTGATCAATCGGGACGTCTGTCTAATTTGACCCGCATGGTGACGGTTAACTTAGTTTCAGGTCAGATAAAACAATACTTATATCGTCTGGATGCAGCACAGCATGTGGCATCAGGTATCGTTGCTATTAATGAGCATGAGTTTTATTTGATTGAACATGATCGCAAGTTTCCGCTACAAGACAAATCAGCCCAAAAGCTAATTTACAAAGTTGATACCTCACAGGCAACGGATATTGAAACTATTTTAGATAATAAAAGTGTCGAGCAGGACGAGATCGTCGGCTTGACTATCGAAGGACAAACACTAGAGCAGCTTATTGCCACAGACGAAAAAAACTGGCAAGCACTTGAAGAGATGGCTATTAAGCCTGTTAGCAAGACCTTGGTCGTTGATGTTCTGGCTACGATAGATTATCCGCATGATAAGCTTGAAGGCTTATGGTTGCGTCAAGATGGTTCGTTAGGTTTATTGAATGATGATGATTTTTCGATAACAGATACGGAGATAGCCAACCCAAAAAGCCTTGTTGAACACAAATATCTTGATAAGGAAAAGACTATCATAGATGCCAATCGTCTTTATATCGTCATGCCTACCGAGTAGAGCAGGCTGCTTTATACAGATAACTATAGCCAGTTCGAAATAAAATCGATACGTTAATAGCCACGTGCTACTGGTATAAGTTTTTCTTGCTTGCTGTTCGCAAGGGTGACAGAGGCTGCAAAAAATTTACTCCAGCAGCACTGTATCGGTTTTAAAGTGAATCAGCTACATCTTTATCACAGACCATAAAAAAGACCTCGATCGAGGTCTTTTTTATGGTTAATAATCAGCTTAAAAACACCTCACTTAAATAACTTTTGAAAAGCGGTTTTTATGTTTCTTCTCAAGATATTCATCGAATACCATCGCCACGTTGCGACCTAATAAGCGACCTTTTGGCAGTACGCGAATACCGGCAGCGTCCATGTCAATCAAGCGGTCGTCTTGCATCTGACCAAGCTGTTGGATCTCATCAATAAAATAGGTAATGGCATCGATACCAAATTTCTGATTGACGTCTCTAAAGTCGATATAGTCGTGGCATAACAAGTTCATAATCACATATTCGCGTAAGCGATCTTTAATGGATGTTTTAATCACTTTGACCGCTGGCATTACCGCAGGATTGCTGCGTGCAGCATCGATGTTGTCTTTATAAACCTGTAGATCGGTATGATTTTGTAAGATATAGCTGTTATTGGCATTAGCAATTTGACTGATTGAAGACACGCCAAAACCCAGTAAGTCGCAATCGCCCATGATGGTATAGCCTTGGAAGTTACGATGTAATTTGCCTTCACGCTGGGCGACGGCAAGCTCATCATCAGGTTTGGCAAAATGGTCGATACCAATGTACTGATAACCGGCTTCGGTTAAGGTGTTGATAGTATTACCAAGCATTGCGAGCTTGGAGGCTGGCGTCGGTAGGTCGGCTTCTTTGATTTGTCGTTGAGATTTAAAGCGCTCAGGCAAATGGGCATAATTAAAGACCGATAAGCGATCCGGTGACATCTCGATAATACGCTGGACGGTTTTATCTAAGGTTGTTGGCGTTTGATGCGGTAAACCATAAATCAAATCGACGTTGATAGAGCGAAACCCTAACGCGCGCGACTCTTTTAATACATTTTCAATTAACTCTGCCGAATGTACGCGGTTGACTGCGATTTGTACCGTTTCATCTAAGTCTTGCACGCCCAAACTGACGCGATTAAAACCCAGGTTGCGCAGCACTTGTAGCGTCTCGCCACTGAGCTCGCGTGGGTCGATCTCGATAGAATAGTCACCTTGGTCATCGGGCAAAAACTCAAATTGAGTTTGCAAAAACTCCCAAAGCTGTATTAACTCATTATCTTGTAAAAAAGTCGGTGTACCACCGCCGAAATGCAGTTGTTTCACCAGTGGTTTTTTGCCGTTTTCGGTTGTGCCTAATAAGCTACGTTTGTGCTTAATTTCAGCAATGAGGTACTCTAAGTAATCGCCTGCATCGCTGTTCTTTTTAGTAATGATTTTATTACAAGCGCAGTAATAGCAAAGGTGACGACAAAAGGGAATATGAAAATAGAGCGATAGCGGGGCATGGGCTTCACGCTCTCGAAGGATTTTGGTCTCAAGCCCTTCTGGCATCGGTGAGAATTCTAAAGCGGTTGGATAAGAGGTATAGCGAGGCCCTGAACGATTGTATTTATTAATAATATCTTCATCGAATGCGGGTAGCTGCTTGGTAGTAATGCTGCCGCGAGTACTGGCATATGGATTGTCTGGCTGCATGACAGGGCGGGTGGTGGTGGGTTGCTCTCCCGCACGATTATAGGGTTGTTGGGTGCTTTGTTCTGACTGGTTTGTCATGCGATATTCCTCGTTTTAACTGTATAAATCGCCATATTTACGTATTCGGTGTGTGGCTATTTTGAGTCAACTAATGGCCTTGCTGGTAGCGATTTAATATAAGTCATTTTAAGATTAACTGCTTTACTAAGCATTAAATAGTCTAAATATGAATGCTTAAATAGGTAATGGGTAGTATAACGAATCATTGATAATAGTGACATGGATAGAGAGTTTTTGTATATACCCATAAAGTTGTATGGGTAGGTAATAAAAAAAGACCTCAGGATTGCCCTAAAGTCTTTCTTACTGTTTTTATAAATTCTGCTCTTTTTATTCTGTTAATTGAACTTTATTACCAACCGCTTGGTTGCTAATCTCAGTAGCACTAAACGGCAAGCGAATCCAGTCTTTGGCTGAGTAGCGGCGCGTTTGATCACGATGATAAGGACGCGTGCTGTCCTCTGCTTGCGAATAGGCGAGCAATGCTTCTACGACGGGTCCATTAGCATCAAAAGTGACCGACTGCATATAAGTTGGGCCATTATTAATCACGTAATTGCCATCAGCGTTGGGACCAGGACCTCTTGCCACATTGAATACCCCTTCGCTTCCTTGACCACCATGCATAGGAATGCGTTCGTTGTCCTTACCTGCGTCTATAACGTATTGAACACTTCCTAAAGTTGCATCAAATGCGATACCTTTATCTTGGAAGTATTTAATCGAATCACCCAAAGCTGTTCGTGTAGTTGCGTTGATAATGAGATCGCGAGGCGTATTGACTGGATCATTGACGTCAAAACGTACACTAAATAGCTTTTTATCATCAATGGTTTCTTCAAAATCAATATTATTCCAAAACTCTCTAAAGACGTGTGCCCCTTTGCTATCGAGATTATTACGACGATCCCAATTGCTCAGCACATCACAAGCTTGAGTGGCATCGATAGTGCCACTATCAGTCAACGGCAGCATTGGGTCAGCGCTACAATCAGCCAATACATCATCTAGCACCAACTCAGCGACGTAGCTGCGGTTGCCATAGACGACTTCTTGCAGGTTTTTTAGGTTAAAGGTAGTGCCACCAAGACCATCTGAGTTATCGAGTCTGTCTAATACCTGTTGAAACGCCATACGAGTGCGCATCAGTAATGGTACGCCATCGACAGGACTTTCTTCGAGGAAAGGTGTCAAGTTACGACGCAGTAGCGGTGAAAATCCAGTCAATGGTGCGTCTAAGTTACTCAGCCAATAACTGTCATTGGAGTTGATCGCATAATCATCACGAATCAAGAACGGCAGATTTGAGCGACCAAAAATACCGGCTTGTGGCGAGTCAGCGTCATTGCCCCATTCGCAATCAGCGCTATTGCCCTTTAATGCTGGGAAGCCAAAGCCCACGATGGCTTTTAAGTATAACTCTCCCTCTGTACAACTATTTAACTGCTCTTTGGTCACGTGCGGTACGGTTGAGATGTCCGCATAAAGGGCTTTACCGTAACGGTCAGTGGCGATGGTGTTGACAAACCCTAGACCAACCTGATCTTGCATTCTATCAACCAAGTCCTCGACACTACTGGCTTGGTTCATGCTGCGCCACTGATTCAGTGAGCGTGCATTTTCTGCCGCGGCATCACGGATAGTAAAGGCGATATTATTAGCCCCCCAAACTGGTAGTAAACCGTTAACCTTATTGATTGCTAACATAGGCCCAAAGTGTGAGGAATAAACAGGTTGAACGAGGGTTTGATCGTCTGGTAGCTGAATGGTCACTTCATCCTTGCGGATATCACGCTGTTCTACGACGCCATCACTATTGGTATAGTTGTACTTCATAGGATTGCCATTCACTAGCTCAAGCTGATAAAGCGTGAAGCGTTTGGCAGTAGAAACGGTGTGGCTCCAAGCAACATCTTTATTGAAACCAATATTCGGGAAAGGCTGACCTTGTTGAGCTGCACCCATTACGTCAAGCTCACCGGGCATGGTTAAGTGAAACTCGTAAAAACGTTGGATACCATTCCATGGTTCATGTGGATTGCCGTATAAAACTCCGCTATCGGTGCCCGTCGTTTCGCTACCAAGTGCGTAGGCGTTACTGCCGCCATCCAATACATTGATGGTGGTCATATCAAAATCAAAGCCTGAGGCTAAATCGGCTGTGTCTGCAGCGGTAGATGAAGAGGTCGATACCGAGTTCGATGCCGAATCTGGGCCAATAGAACGCATTCTGCTATTGTCCATGCTTCTACTGCCCATTCTACTACTATCAACAGTCACATCCTGTGATGGAGGTGCCGCCGCAACGATGGGTCCCACAAAGTTTGAGAGGCCACCGCGTAAGTTTGCTTTGGCATAAAGCGCCAGTAGATCATTGGTTCCGATTTCTTTTACCCATTCGGCGCCAGCGCAGTCAGGATCGATATTATCAACCCCTTTATCGCGTAGATAGCGACTATAACCAGCGGCGTAACCTGCGACTGCATCAAGGACTTCTGGCTCTTGTGCATCTAGGAACTGCGCGCGTTTTTCTGGTGAATTATACCAAGTATAAAAAACATCGCTGGCCACATCGCCTTTTTCGCCTAAATAAAGCATGCTCTGACCGTTAGCAACCACAATCTCACGGGCCAGTGAGCAGATATTGTCTTCAGCGAAAGAATAACCAACGCCGTAGCCTAGTCCTTTATAATCTTTGGCAGTAATGTGGGGTATACCGAACTCTGTGCGTTGAATGTCGACCTCGTAGGTCGCTGAAGGGGTAGTGATGTCATCATCATTATTAAAGCTGCTGTCACTATCTGAACATCCCGATAATGCTAATGAAACAGCTACGGTGAGTAGCGTGAGTGAAGGCACACGCTGATTAAGCACTTTTATACTCATAAACCTATCCGTCCATGGTTGAAAGGTATTATATAAAACGGTGGCAAAAATCAGCCATCATTGCTTTATGTGAACAATAAAATCCTTTTATTGTTAATACTTTTGCTAGCTTTGGGTCTCGCCTATCGAAGATAGGTTTTCCAGAGTCATTAGATAAGACTGAGGACGCGCCCTAAGCACGAAAGTATCTATTATTTATCATATAACAATGAAGGGCGCTTATGCTAGTAAATAATAGATAATAAAACACGACATTTGCGCGCTTATAAAGAATGCTTTATGATTGAAAATTGCCTATATTGCTTTTATTAACAGGAACTACGGATGTCGTTTGCTCAAGTATATACCCGCTCAGTTGTCGGACTGCACGCACCCAAGGTGATTATTGAAGTGCATTTGTCGCAAGGCTTACCAGCGTTGACTATTGTTGGTTTGCCCGAGGCTGCGGTACGCGAGAGCAAGGATAGGGTACGCTCAGCGCTGCTTAATTCAGGGTTTCAGTTTCCCAATTGTAATAGTTCCAAATTAATGGCAAAAAATATAAATTGATGGCACAATAATATTATTAATGAATATGAGAACAGTATGAGCCATTTTTTTGACAATAATACCCCTAGAGAAAAGTATAAAAATTCTTTCGACATTAGCAACTACATTAAGCCTCATTCTCAGGTTGATTATGATACAGACGCTAATTCTGAACCTGATCGTAATTATACGGTAAATCATTTTAACAAGAATTTTGAATATGTAGTTGTGTGGTATGACAAGGATTTTATTGCGCCTACTAATGCAAGTTCAAGCTCTAACAGTAATGGAACAGTCACCTATATAGACGTTCTATTCGCTAATTTAACAGAGCCTAAATATATTAAAAAAGGAAGTAAAGAAAAGGCTACTAGCTATTTAAAGTTAAGAATTCATATTAACCACATACATAAGTTACCTTTTGGTAGCATCTGGAAAAATGGTAAATCAATAGAACGCTTTGTCCTTGAGTCTTATGAGGTTGAAGTCAAAGATAATTATAATATTCATTCTTTTTCAAAAGCTCATTATGATATGAGCGTTGGTGCAGCAATAGACCTTAAAGAAAGTCCTACATCTGAGGAAGCTATTAAAAGAAGTCAACTAATAAATGAATTGCCATTCGATAGCACAAAATACTTTGAAAAAATAAATAGCTATGATAAAAATCAATTAATAAATATTAACGACGGTGAACGTAAGATTGTAATTCATCCTTTATCTTTATTTATTACCCATTATGGGTACTCAATGGATATAAAACGTATTATTAGCAGATATAATTTAAATAAAATAAAGGAAAAACTAATCCCAAAAAATGAACAGATCGAGGAAAAAATGAAGGCCGAGGGAGTGGATGAATATGTTGTATTACCTCCAAAATTTACTCAGAGAGACGCAGTATTTCTACATCAGTTAAAATATAGCCTAGACGTATGGAAAAAAGTTGAGAAAATACACAACAACATTCAAGAATCTAAAGATAATAAGAAAAGAAACGTTGGAATTGATTTTTGGCATCAACCTTTGACCTTGCGTATCAAGGGTATTCCTATCGGAAACAAAATATTATGCGCAAATATTATTGGTATCAGTGAACCTAAACTTGATCCTATTAACCTTATTCTTCAACCAAAAAGACGACTTAGCACTGATGAATCTATAGAGAGTCAAGATTTTTTGACAGTAAGGCAGTATATATCACCAGATAAGATCGAAGATCTAAACTTTACTCATAATCCTGTGAACAACCTAACGACTTTGATATTACTCGAACGATTGGAGAGAATCGGCGATCTAGTCATAATCAACAAACTAACAAACGGTATAGTTTCTAAACCTATTGATGATAGCACACGCTTTGTAAAAGAAGAGATGCCAGAGGAATTAGGTGTAGGAGAAAAAATTGGGAGAGGATCAACAGGTTTAGCTAAGGGTCTGTTTGATGTAAGAGAAGACAATCAATCTCGCTTCAATAATATTTGGAGTCATGCTAAAGAGTACTCGAAACAAAATCATGGAACCGCACGTTGGTTTACTTTTGGTCAAGGGCTTCAAGAGCAGGACGATTTCTATGTGATGTCGTTAGCTAAGTTACACTCTACTGCTCATAATTTATACTGGCCTGAGTATATTTTAGTAATAGAATTGCAAATTGCGGAAAATAAGTATTATATTTTAGAGTTTGGAGAAGTAGAGTTAAAGAAGAAAAACGACTCAAAAAGCAATGGAACAGGAGTGAAAGGTTTTAATGGCATTGCTTATAAAACTGACAACGATGAAGATTTTTTCAGTAAGGATGGTAAGCTAGTTGAATTGATAGCAAAAGTTGTTAGTTTAAACGGAACTCTAAACTCTGAATTTACTAACTTTTACAATGGGAAGTTAGCTTTGTTTAAACATCCTAAATCCATTAATAGTAATTGGGTTAAAAACGGTATAGATAACTTATAACACACTCAGAAACTATAGTCACTGCACTACAAAAGAGTTATGATTTGGATGAATATCATAAAACAATTTAGATAAGTCATTTTCCATCCAACCTTGG
>NZ_RRYW01000086.1 GCF_014861365.1 Psychrobacter sp. FME6 | reverse complement strand
GTGGCTTGTTGCGTTCAAACTTGGCCTTTGCCATGGGTATTTCCTCTTTTTTTGGTGAATCTTTATGCTTAAAAAGTAATAAACAGCAAGATCGGTAAATAGCTGTTTGACGGCTCATGATGCATGTAAAACCATCAAACCGTTGACGCTATGGCTTATCTACTAAAAATATTTTGTCGCTCTACTATTATCTATCTATGCATTTACCTTCTATAGCCCATAGAATAGATAGCGACATTATACTTGCTTTTCAATCTCTTGAACATTGCAAGGTATTATATCGTTACGCTGTTGCACGACTTTATCTTACTGTAGTGCATTAATAAATTGACAGCACTAAAAGGCAACACCTCAGTGTCACCTTTGAATTGTTACCTGCCACACTAACTTTGTATTTTTCAATATTCTGTAATTTCGATATCGACGCAAAATTATATAAATGCAGTAAAAAAGCTGAAATAATAAATGGAGCTCATATTGAGAATTGAACTCAAGACCTCTCCCTTACCAAGGGAGTGCTCTACCGCTGAGCTATATGAGCAGGCTTTTAATAACTACAGTAAACAACCCGTAGGGTTACTAAAAAAAATATCACGATACAGCACTAATAAACTGACTGTCGTGATGAATTGTTGATAGTTTTTGCGATAGTGATTATATGGAGCGGGTGGCGGGAATCGAACCCGCGTCATTAGCTTGGAAGGCTAAGGTGTTACCATTATACCACACCCGCAATTACTCTTATGCAAAGAGACTCTAATCGAGAGTCGTTAAGTATATAGAGTATGCTTGGCGCTATGACAAACTTATAAAAAATATGGTGGTGGGAGAAGGATTCGAACCTTCGAAGCTTTCGCGACAGATTTACAGTCTGTTGGGTTTGACCGCTCCCCAATCCCACCTTAGGTTGCTTTGAACAAAAATGACTTAATTTAAGACAATTTCATAAAAAGCTACTTTGAAAGAAAAGATAAATGGTGCCGACTGCCGGGATCGAACTGGCGACCTACTGATTACAAGTCAGTTGCTCTACCAACTGAGCTAAGTCGGCTTGTTCTCTCAAAGTGGTGGCTATTCTATCAAATTTTTTGAAAGACGCAAGCCCTTTTTTATCTTTTTTGCGATTATTTTCATAATAATCCTCAAGGAGTTGATTATGCTGCTATTTTTTTATAATAAAAATAACCACTTTTGAGGTCTTTACTATGTACAACTGCTTTCTTTATTAAATACTCAACGAATACGCAAACCATTGCACGCCATTTTCACCGCTTTTATTAGTGCCAACGCTTTTTTGTGGGTTTCATCCCATTCTGTTTCTGGTACAGAATCGGCGACGATTCCAGCGCCTGCTTGGATATGGATTTTTCCACGACGCCTGACTGCAGTACGTATAGCAATGGCGGTATCCATATTTCCATGCCAGCCCAGATAACCAACCGCGCCGCCAAAGACTGTACGACGTACTGGCTCTATCTCATCAATGATTTGCATGGCGCGGATTTTGGGTATGCCTGATAACGTGCCCGCAGGAAAGGTCGCGCAAAAAACATCCAGTGCATCCTTATCAGGCAGTATTGTCCCCTCAACATTAGAAGCAAGATGCATCACTTGTGAATAGCGCTCGATAAACATCTTTTCAGTAACTTCGACACTACCATGCTCACAAACGCGGCCAATGTCATTGCTACCCAAATCAATGAGCATTTGATGCTGCGCTATCTCTTTTTCGTCATTAAGCAATTCTTGCTCAAGCGCTAAGTCTTCCGCTGTATCTCGACCACGCTTGCGAGTGCCTGCCAATGGTCGTACGGTGACTTTACTATCCTCAACCCGCGATAGTATCTCAGGTGATGCCCCAATGATATCAAAACGCTTATGGTCATCTAGCGTATAACCATGTACCAAAAACAGATACGGTGAGGGATTTAAAAATCGTAGGGCGCGATAAACAGCCAGTGAGTCGCCAGTATAATCAGCGGTCAAACGCTGAGCAGGGACAACTTGCATAACATCGCCCGCTGAAATGTAGTCTTTTATTTTATTGACATCGTTACTGTATGCCTCCAAAGCTGTTTGTGAGGTAAACGTCGGCGTCGGCATCACGGGAGCGCTCAAATTTGGCATTTCTGCTAGTTTATCTTCTATTTTTTCTAGCTCACGGATGGCATTACTGTAGCCATCTTCGGTATTACAATCGGCATAAACAATGATAGACAAAGTGTTTTCTAAGCTGTCAAAAACAATCACGCTCATTGAGAGCATCAACCACATGTCTGGCATTGATATTGGGTTGGGCGCATCAGACAAACCCACGCTTGGCTCAATAACACGTACCATGTCGTAACCGAAGTAGCCGACCAAACCGCCACTAAAGCTCGGTAATGTCGCTATATCCTCTGCCGTTGGCATCTTATACTGCGCCATCAGTTTACGAATATAGTCAAACGGGTCTTCTACTGCATTTACATCAATATTGTCGTTGTCTTTGACCGTCATATGACCATCTGCATACTGCAAGATAAGATCACTACCCAAGCCAATCATCGAATATCGTGCCCAGCGCTCACCGCCTACGACAGACTCAAAGAGATACGCGGAACCATTTAAATCACGTACTTTAGAAAATACAGATACTGGCGTCTGTGCATCCATGAGACGTTTTTTTATCAGTGGTGCATGACTAAAGCCACGGTCTTTAAACGCTTGATATTCCTCAAAGGTCATCATAGTAATGCTCTCTAACAAGATACTGGTCAAAATAAAAACAGTAAAATAACAGTGAAGGTACAGATACAATATAGCGTCAACACTCTATTGAATGTTGACGCTATAGAAAAAACTCTCACAGTCTAACTGTGAAAAGTATTAGAAAACGGGGTTACGCGCCGCCCATGTTAAATAACCACAGCGCCAATCCAATAATGATAATGGCCACAAATATCCATATAAACCAACTACCGCTGGGCTTTTTCTCTGCTGGTTTCGCAGTCGCTGGATTACTGATGGCCTGATCCATTGCGTTATTACCTTCGGTACCAAGATCCCGAGGTTGTCCTAGATTGGCCGTGCCTGAAAACTGTGCAGTAGCCGCTTGCTTGGCTCGTAACACATCAGGATCCGCTTCTTCTTGCAGGGCGGTTTTCGTGGTTTTATCCTGCTCAGGTTGCACAACTGGCTCTTCACGTACAACTGGCTGCTCCACTGCTGGCGAGTTATTAGCTGCTGCTAGCGGTGCTGTTTCTGTTTCTACCTCTACGGCTTCTGCAGATGACAAAACTTCATCAATACCTGTTTCTTTAATAACCGGCTCTTGTGGCTGTGGATCAGGCGATTGAGTGGTATTGGTCGTCGGGGCGCTTGTGTTAAGGTGGTCTGCTGTCTTAGATACAGTGTCAACAGGGTCAGCTTCCACATTATCTGCCGTCTGTAGAACTTCTTCAATGCCTGTTTCTTTCACTACCGATTCGTTAGTTGCAGATTCCGTTTCTGTCACAGGAGCTTGGTTGACCGCGCGCTCTTTAATAACCTGCTCTTCAGCAGTAGGTTCTTCAATAATGGGCTCTTCAATAACGGCCTCTTCAATAAAAGGTTCTTCAGCAACGGGCTGAGCGGCCAATACCTCAGTGTCAGTATCCATACTAGCCGCTGCACTTTCAGCAGTGGTTACTGGTTGCAGTACCTCAGGCTCGGTAGCAGCAACAGGCACATTTACCTGAAAACTAAAGCTTGCAAAACCAATCTTATCATTCACTTGCAACAAACTCGATTTATTGCCTTCGATACGTTGCTCATTAATAAATGTACCATTGGACGAGTCCAAATCTTTGACATATAACTGACCGTCCAATACGCTCAGGAGCGCATGATTACGCGATACTTGTTTGCTACCGAGCACCACATCATTATCGCTACCACGTCCGACAGACAAGCTGTCATCGACCGTCAAAGTCAAGTCACCCAACGCTTCTGTCAAAGCATTAAGCTGCCACGTGTTCGTTACTGCTGTATCTACCTTACCTGTAGGGTTCGTCATGCTATCACTCCTTATTTTTTATAAAATATCCAATGGTTTTCGTTAAATTATTATCGTCAATATGATGGTGTTATTGTCTTAATTATTTAGCAATAAATCGGGGTTTGATAACGCCACTAAGCTTGCTATAGGGGATACTAAGCACCGGCATGCCATAAGCATATGGACCAATCGCGTAATGCTGATAACGAATATCGATGCCTTTGTCGGTCACGGTGATATTATCGCTGAGGGTAAACGGCCAGTTTTTCTCATAACTGGCGACGTCTTCATCGACCGTTTTCACCCAGTCTTTATAAGCATTATAGGCCAATGCTTTGAATTTTGATTTTTTGCCAGGTTGTAGCATGTCTGCCAGCTGAATTTGCTTTTTGGACTTTTGATCAAATACCAAATACTCACTATAAGGCATGCCGTGAGCGCCACCGGTAAAGACGTAAGAGTTTATCTCAAAGGTTTCTAAATCGTTGACGTGACCTAAATATTCAGGCGTCACCATTAAATTATAAACAAATACGCTGTCTTCGGGTAAATCAGCAAACTGCGAGGTGACAAAATCATCAATAGCAGCTTTAACGTCTGCTTGGTTACTCTTGGAAGTAATGGGTGCGGATTCAGTGGGCTTGCTATTGACGACTAAATGATTGATACGCTCGTTGGTGATCGCATTTATCCACTGGTGATTGGTTTTGAGGTATTTAATCTCAATATCTGGACAATTTTCACGCTCTACACATTTTTCTTGTGTTTCTTTAGGCAATTCATAATCCAAATAATCGGTGTGACTAATTAGACTGCCAGCATGTGCTGACAAGCTCAATGTGCCAAGTAGCACTCCACTACCCAATAGAGAGGCTAGACCAAGCCAGCCAGTCCTCAAAGCTAATTGCTTGGATAGTTCTGACTTATGAGTATGAGGTTGGGTGACAGGTTTCATATAGCCTCTTTATTATACAGATAAGATTTATTGATATTCTACCGTAACAACCACTCTGTATTGTAGGAACACTGTTTGTGTTTTTATGAGGCTATCGTCTCCTAAACGCTCCTTTTTATAGTGTCGTACGTAAATCATAGCTAATAAAAAAGACACGGCTGGCGTGTCTTAAAAGATAAACGGCATAGTGAAAATAGTAATTTAGTGCTCGCGGGTATTGCTAAAAGTCACTTCTGGGTAGCGATCTTGCATCAATTGCAAGTTGACTCGTGAAGGGGCAAGATAGGTCAAATAACCACCGCCATCTATCGATAACTGGTCGTGGGCTCTCTTCTTAAACTTCGCTAGCGCCACTTCATCATCACAGTGAATCCAGCGCACTGTAGCAATCGATACTGGCTCAAAAATACATTGAACTTTGTACTCTTCTTTCAGGCGATGGGCGACGACCTCAAACTGTAGCACACCAACCGCACCCAAAATTAAGTCATTATTAATCTGCGGCATAAATACCTGTGTTGCGCCCTCTTCACTAAGCTGCTGCAAACCCTTTTGTAAGGCTTTCGATTTCAGCGGGTCTTTGAGCACCACACGGCGGAACAGTTCAGGCGCAAAATGCGGAATACCAGTAAAGTTCAGCTCTTCACCATCGGTAAAGCTATCGCCAATAGAAATCGTACCGTGATTATGCAGACCAATAATATCACCCGGATAGGCTTCTTCTAATGCTTCACGGTCACCCGCCAAAAAGGTCAAGGCATCGGCAATACGTACGTCTTTGCCCAAACGCACGTGCTTCATTTTCATGCCTTTTTCGTACTTGCCTGAACAGACACGTAAGAAAGCAATACGGTCACGGTGACGCGGATCCATATTGGCCTGAATCTTAAACACAAAACCACTAAAATTGGTTTCTGTTGCTGCCACTTCACGCTCATTGGTTGGATGGGCTTTTGGCGATGGTGAATACTTCACTAGCGTATCAAGCACCATATTGACACCAAAGTTACCGAGGGCTGTGCCAAACAATACAGGCGTCATCTCGCCCGCTAAAAAGGCTTCAACACTGAAATCCTCTAGCGCCATTTGCACCAGCTCAAGCGACTCTTCAAAGGCATCAAACATCAGCTTACCGAGACGCTCACGGATATCAGGATAATCATAACCTTCGCGAGTTTCAGCCACGGTAATTTCACCGCCATGACCTTTTTCATACAGATAAGTTCTGTTTTCGGTCAAATGATAAACCCCAACGAAATCCTGCCCCATACCAATCGGCCAAGTCACGGGAATACATTTGATTTTTAACACGGCTTCGATTTCACTCAATAGCTCAAGCGGCTCACGAATCTGGCGATCGAGTTTATTGATAAACGAAATAATGGGCGTGTCGCGCATCCGGCACACCTCCATCAACTTGATGGTTCGTTCTTCGACACCTTTTGCGCCATCGACCATCATCAGCGCACTATCGACGGCGGTCAAAGTACGATAGGTATCTTCACTAAAATCGGCGTGACCTGGTGTATCCAATAAGTTGACCACATGGTCTTTATAAGGGAACTGCATGACCGAGGTGGTAATCGAAATACCACGCTCTTGCTCCATGCTCATCCAGTCTGACGTCGCATGGCGATCGGTTTTGCGACCTTTAACTTCACCTACCACCTGAATGGCTTGACCCCATAACAGTAGTTTTTCAGTCATGGTGGTTTTACCCGCATCGGGATGCGAGATAATGGCAAAGGTACGGCGTTTGGCGACTTCTTGGTTTAATTTCTTTGAATCTACACTCATAATTTTTGGCTTCAACCTTAACTTTAAAAAGTCTGTCTTTTAGACAGTAACTTTCTTTTAGGCAGTAATTTCAATAAATAGAATAAATAATGGGCTTATTGTAGCGGATTTAGCGGCAGGGTGCAGAATTAGCGCATAAAAAAACACTCTCTATTCAAGAGAGTGCTGTCAGCTTTTTAATATGAAGACCTATAGCATAACTATTAATAATAGCGCTTGATTTGATCGGTTAAGAAATCTCCTGCCACCTCATTGACTATCGTGCAATCTACCACACCGCGAAAACTGTTGGTATTCGGATCGGTACTGCCTTTGGCCACATAATTGGCCTCGTAGATTTCATTGCTATACTCGACACCATTGTACTGATACGCAGGCTGATTTTTGTACTCAAAAAACGTCACTTGCGCCGCTTTGTGTTTATTGCCAAATCCAACTCCAAACTCATACGTCCCGACCTCTCTATTGTCGCTGAAACGTTCTTCGGCAGCATCCACCCATTTATTAAGTGATGAGTATCCCGTCTTGTTTTTCTCATTGAATGCTAAAAACGAGCGCTCGCTTTTAACCACTGGAATATAGCAGACCGAGCCTGTGGGAAACTCTGCATTGGTTGGAATATTAGAATAATTGTTTAAGTCGGTGACAATACCACGACTGTTATTGATATTGCTGCCAGCGTTATAACTGTTCGCCTGCACACCTGACAGATCAAGCGTTTTATAAGTGGTTTCGTAGTTTAATTTATTATTGCTGTTTTCTTCATAAATAGGCCGTCTGACCGTGCGGCCATTAACTTCAATATCTTTATTTTCCAGACGACCTTCGAAGTTATCAGCCAACACCGTTCTATCTAAGGTATTCAGGCTTTGGTTGCTATAACTATTAACGATATTTTTTTGCTTGATTTCACGCGCGCCACTACGGTAGGTCTCATCAATACGCGCAATCGCACTCTCGTTCGCCTGACTGTCATAACTGTTGGCAAAACTGGTCAAGGTAATCTTGTTACTACTGCCCGACCCATAAATATTGTCTTCTTCTCCGCAGCCGACAAGGGCCAAAGCCATTAAAGAGAAAATACCGGGTAAAACAATCAGTTTATTCAACGAACAATCCATTAGAAAACGCCTTTATAATTAAGATTTTTATCACCTATTTTGGTGGTTTTACTACGAGTGTCTAAATCATTAGTTTACATTAATATGCTTATTACTTATACCCGTTAGGTTTTCATGGCGGTGGTTTGCTCAATCTAGATAATTTTATGCAAGGCTCACTTACAAACTTACAGTATATGCTTACTACGGAGCCCTTGCGCCAAACTGATTATTTGCTATGCTAAATAGCATCATATAAGTGACTACTTCAATATAAAAAACCAACAACAAAGGATGTGTTATGAAAACATTATATTCTACTAAAGGCACGGTTACCGGCGGTCGTACCGGTAATGCCAGTCTTCAAGACAGTGATTTAACGATTAATATGGTTGCACCCGGTTCTGGTAAAGACGGTAATAATCCAGAGCAGTTATTTGCCATGGGCTACGCCGCTTGCTTTGATGGCGCGCTTGCTGCAGTGAAAGGCGAAGAAAAAGCAAAGTTTGATTCTACGACTGAAGTATCGGTAGATCTCATGAAAGGCGACGGTCTAGATTTTCAATTAGCAGTGAAGATTCACGTGATTGGTGAAAATACAGAATTGTCTGCTGATGAGTTCCAAAAGTTAGTCGAAAAAGCCAATAAAGTTTGCCCATACTCTAAAGCCACCCACGGCAATATCGATAGTGAAGTGACTTCAGAGGTAAAATAAGTCCTTAATAATGATGGTATCGGTAAAGAAAGAAAAGAACTCAGTTAGCGCTGGGTTCTTTTTTTGTCTCATTGAGCTATTTTTATTTTAATGATGAGTATCATTAATGCTCGTACACATCGTAATTTTTAAGCGATTCGGCACACACTGATTTTATCGCTATAATAAGCGTATATTTTTATCTAATAGCTGATAAGTGACTTTTATGACTGACCATATGACCGACCCTACTTCAGACAGTAACCACAATTCCCATCAAGCACTCGATCCTAAAAACTTGCCAAACTTCGACACCATGCCCAATGTAGCGACCATGGACACCAGTCACGTCGACAAAGACCAGCCTCCCTTTATTTTGGTTGATGGCTCTTATTATCTATTTCGCACTTATCACGCCCTACCCAAAACTATGCAAAACTCGCAAGGTCTGATAACCAACGCCATCCGTGGCACGCTCAATGCGCTACTAAAGCTAATGCGCCGTTATCACCCGACCCATATGGCGGTCTGCTTTGATACCAAATCACCGACCTTTCGCCATCATATGTCACCTGATTATAAAGCCGCCCGTCCGCCCATCGACATAGAGCTGGTAGAACAAATTCCTTATATCCATCGTTTGGTGACGGCATTAGGTCTTCCGCTGTTACGCATCGAAGGTGCAGAAGCTGATGACATTATCGGGACACTAGCCCATCGCGCGGTTGAACAAGGTCATCACGTGGTCATCTCAACGGGTGACAAAGACATGATGCAGCTGGTCAATGACTGCGTGATACTGGAAGACAGCTTTACCGGTAAAGTAACCGACACCGCAGCTGTCATCGATAAATTTGGTATTAATCCCAACCAAATGATTGATTTTTTGACCTTGATGGGTGACGCCTCTGACGGCATCAAAGGCGTGCCTGGTATCGGTAAAAAAACCGCGAAAGACCTACTGGTTGAATACGGTGATATCGACAATATGCTCAAGCACATCGGCTTTATTAAAGGTCGCGGTGCCAAGGGTTTAATCGAGCACGCCGATGATATCCCGTTCAATGCCAAACTGGCGACCATCGTCACGGACCTAGACATCGGTCAAGACTGGAACGATTTAAAAATCAATACCGATCCGAGTGCTCATATAAATGAGTTACGCGAGTTATATAACGAGCTTGAGTTTAGAAACGAGCTGGCCTCTCTCGATCACCCAAACCATCCAGCCAACGCTAATGGCTCGCAAAGTGTCGCTGACAGCCAAGCGGATGCTGAATCACAAGCACAAATCGCTAAATCTTTGCAATCGACCAAGATTGATAATATCAAAGACAGTAAAAATGATAATAAAGCCTGGCACACCATCCTTGACGAACCAGCCTTTGACAGTTTGATTGAACTGTTAGAAGCGGCGCCGCATTTTGTCATTGATACCGAAACCACCAGCGTCTATTGGCGCGAGGCACAAATCGTCGGTCTATCGTTTGCGGTGCAAGCACATGAAGCTTATTATGTACCGCTGACTCACCGCTTAGAAGACGACGAACTAACGGCAAAGCAACTCGACCGCGAAACGGTATTGGCACGCTTAAAGCCCATTTTAGAAAACCCACAAATCGGCAAAATTGGTCAGCACTTAAAGTATGACGCTCATATTCTTAGTACTTATGATATCGATTTAGTCGGTGCTATTCATTCCAGTCCTAATAACTGGGCGATGGACACCATGCTTGCCAGCTATGTCATCAATGCAGCGATCACCCGTCACGGTATGGATGATTTGGCGCGTCATTATCTACAAACCCAAACCATCAGCTATGAGGATGTCGCGGGTAAAGGCGCTAAACAAGTCGCCTTTGATCAAGTGGCCATCGATATCGCCAGCGATTATGCTTGCGAAGATGCCGATATCACTTATCAATTGTTTGAGGTGTTCAGCGTCGAGCTGGCTAACGATGCCAATAACGCTAAATTGCTACAGGATCTGGAAATTCCAACGGCAGAGATACTGTGCCAAATGGAAGCAAGCGGTATCTTAATCAAACGCTCATTTTTGAACGAGCTATCGCAACGTTTTGACGAAGAAATCATTGCACTTGAAAAGCAGGCTTATGAGCTGGCTGGTGAAGAATTTAATCTCGGCTCACCAAAGCAGCTTGGTGAGATGCTATTTGAAAAGCTAGGCGTTGCTGGCGGCAAAAAAACCAAGTCTGGTCAGTACTCTACTGGTGAAGCGGTATTATCAAAAATCGACCACCCATTAGTCGATATCACCCTAGAATATCGTGGGCTGTCTAAGCTTAAAAGCACCTATACTGATGCGCTGGATAATGTCGCAGATGCCGCGACTGACCGCGTACATACCAGCTATCATCAAGCGCTGACCAGCACTGGACGTTTATCTTCGACGGATCCTAACTTACAAAACATTCCGATTCGTACCGCCACTGGGCGTCTGATTCGCCAAGCTTTTATCGCCCCAGAAGGTCGTGTTATTTTGGCAGCGGATTACTCACAAATTGAATTGCGTTTGATGGCGCACTTTTCAGGGGATAAAAACCTGACTGACGCCTTCAATGAAGGCTTGGATATTCACGCAGCCACTGCTGCTGAGGTATTAGGTAAGGATGTCGCGGAGGTTACCTCAACCGAGCGCCGTAATGCCAAAGCCATTAACTTTGGTCTGCTGTATGGTATGAGTGCCTTTGGACTTGCCAAGCAGTTACAGATGAGCCGCAGTGAGGCTCAAGACTATATCGATATGTACTTTGAGCGTTACCCCGGTGTGAAAGATTATATGATTAATACTCGCGCCAGTGCTCATGAGCAAGGCTATGTCGAGACGATATTGGGTCGTAAACTTTACACACCTGATATCACCCATAGCAACCGTATGGTCAAACAAGGCGCTGAGCGCGCGGCGATTAATGCTCCACTACAAGGCTCCGCTGCTGATTTGATTAAGCTGGCGATGATTGCCGTCGATAAAGTGCTGCCAAAAGAGCAAGCAAAAATGCTGCTGCAAGTCCATGATGAACTGGTGTTTGAAGTCGATGCAGATAAGGTCGATGAAATCAGTCAATTGATTACCGACGCGATGCAAGATGTATTGAAAGCTACAGCTGTTGAAAAAGGCTGGACTGTCGACTTTGCTGTGCCGCTATTGGTCGAAACAGATAGTGGTCAGAATTGGGATGAAGCCCATTAGGCTCGCTACGTTAACGGCAATCCATGACTAATTGGTTATATTAACTAACAACATAAAGTACATACTGGCGTTATAATAACCAACCATTAAGTTGTATATAATGGGATAAGTTTCGGTCTAAAGTGAGCCTTTGCGCTCACTTTTTATTCCTTAGATTAACACATGAAGTGCAATACCAAATGCGAGGTGAAAAAAAGACCTAGATGCGCTAGCATCAAAGTCTTTATCCACCGACCAAAGTGAGATTGCAACCATGAACTATACACATCTAAGCCTAGGGGAACGATACCAGATTTATGCCCTTATAGGGGCAGAACATAGTATTAAATTTATAGCTGACACATTAGGAAGAAGTCCTAGCACCATATCAAGAGAGCTAAGGCGCAATAAAAGCCTTCGAGGTTACCGAGCTAATCATGCTAATAACAAGGCTTGTGACAGACGCTCTAACAATGCTTTCACTATCATCGCTGATGTATGGGATTGGGTCACAGATAAGCTAAAAGACAGCTGGAGTCCTGAACAAATAGCCGGAGTTCATGGTGATATTAGTCACATGAGCATTTATCGCTATATCTGGAGGGACAAGCTTAAGGGCGGCAGGTTATGGCAGTGTCTCAGACGCAAAGCCAAACCTTACCGTAAGCGACTAACGGCTGAGACCCGAGGCCGTATCAACGACAGAGTCTCGATTCATGAGCGCCCTTGTA
>NZ_RRYW01000085.1 GCF_014861365.1 Psychrobacter sp. FME6 | reverse complement strand
TTCTCTTTGTTGTGGTAAACAAGAGTGTAAGGCGTTGCTTATTTTTTTCAACTATTTCCCAATTCTATACAGCCCCTAGACAAGCCCCCAACTTGTAACATGAATTTAACGATTGTTACATGACTATTACCAAGCAACAAAAAAGGCAGCTTGTTAGCTGCCCTTTTTATTTTTATTTACTGCAAAAAACTTATATTTCATTGTTGAGTTCACAAATGATGTACTTTGCTTATAAGTTTACGCATTAATAACCGCAGCAAGTTGCTTGGCTGTTTTTGCAAGTTCTTCCTGATCTGCCTGCGTCACTGCATGACGACCTAGCTCATGGATACTCGAGGGAATAAGATGTACATGGTAATGAAAGACCGTCTGCCCCGCCTCGCTACCGTTTAATTGCATTTGGATAATCCCTTCACGCTCAAATACTTGGCGCTGTGCTTGCATGACCTTTTTCGAGGTCATCAGTACCGCCGCCGCATATTCTGGCTCAAGATCTACTAAATCAACGGCCTTTTGCTTAGGAATCACCAATACATGACCTGCTGCTTGCGGCATAATATCCATAAAAGCGAGGGTTTTGTCGTCTTCATAAACCTTATGATAAGGAACATCGCCGTTTAGCATTTTGGCAAAGATATTATTATCGTCATAAGCATTCTGTTGATTGACTTCAGTCATTATTTTTTCCTTTGATTGTTAGTTGCTTAATAGCTTTTAAAATGGAATGAACAGTCTGTAATATAGTGGACGAAATATGGATTAAGTACAAGTTGCTAGCATCCTGATGATTGAAAACAGCCAACCTACATACTAATGACCTCAGCTCACTAATTTATTGGCGAGCGGTACGGTTTAAATGTTATATTAACCCTCTATTTTAATAACGCTACTCTTATGGACTCGCCTACCTTACCGACTCAATTAGATATGAATAACCCTCATGCAGAGCTTGATAACACCCTACCGACATCTGTATCAAATGATACGGTGCTCGATAGCGATGGACAATCCATCAGCGCTGAGACTAAAAACAGCCCTCAAGCCCATACTCAAACTATCGATCCCAATGCGATCATCTTAGCTGAAGCACTGACTGATAAGACCATCAGCTGGCGTATTCATAACTGCAAAGTCAGTAAAAAGACCGTGACCCAAGACTTGCCATTGCCGTTTTTGTATCATTACGACAGCTTGGACGATGCGATTAAACAAACACACCCTTTAACACCAAGCCTTTTGGCGCAATTTAACACCCCTATGACTGCCAATGATGCTGCCAAGCTGATAGGTATCAATGCAGAGCTGATATCCAGCCCGTGGCATGTCAAAGTTGTTGGCTCGCTCGTCGTGTTTAGCGAAGCCTTGCAATTGGCGGTACGCTTGCACTGGACCAATACGGGCAAAGAAACGCAGCAAATCTATACTAGAAATGAAGCTGATGCTATCACAGCAGCCGTTAAGGACTGGCAGTTTTTTGGCCGTGTTGATGTGCTTTATAAAAATGATAAGCAGGCATTAGTCAGCATCGATGGAACTAGCGTCGATGAAGCAAGCAATGAGCCAATACCATTAATAATAGATGCCAGCCAAGACTATCAGTTCTTGCCAGCGACTCACGCATTAGTAGTTATCGCTAAACTGGAAGCGGATAAAGCTGAATTGCCTTGGTTTGAGAGCGCAATTTTAGAACGCCTTGCCTAAATTTTTGACCGCTAACTTTTGACCCATAAGTCTTGATGATTAACGGCTGATCATTTTTAGTTATCCATATCTAATGGTATGGTAGCGACTTAGTATTATTCACTAGTACTCGCTATCTATAGAAAGCACACTATCACCCTTAAAGACGCATTGTCATTGCATACATATAAGTCATTGCACATTAGCAGTATCAAATTTAAAAATAAACGCTTTAACACACATCGCCTAACTGTAAGGAATATCACATGGACTATCGCTCAAAAACTTCTACTGGCGGCCGTAATATGGCAGGTGCACGTGCTCTATGGCGTGCAACAGGTATGACGGATGGCGATTTTGGCAAACCAATTATTGCCATTGCCAACTCATTTACCCAGTTTGTACCCGGTCATGTGCATTTAAAAGACTTGGGTCAACTGGTCGCGCGCGAAATTGAAAGTGCGGGCGGCGTGGCAAAAGAGTTCAATACTATCGCGGTCGATGACGGTATTGCCATGGGACACAGCGGCATGCTGTATTCATTACCCAGCCGTGACTTAATTGCTGACTCTGTTGAATATATGGTCAATGCCCACTGTGCCGATGCGTTAGTTTGTATTTCTAACTGTGACAAAATCACCCCTGGTATGCTAATGGCAGCGATGCGCCTCAATATTCCAACGGTGTTTATTTCAGGTGGCCCGATGGAAGCGGGTAAAATCATCGCCAGTACCGTCGGCAAAAGCCACAATACTGATGACAATAATGGCAGTGCGGTTCGTAAACTCGACTTAGTCGATGCGATGATGGACGCCGCAGATGACAGCATTAGTGATGAAGATGTATTGGCGATTGAAAGCTCAGCTTGTCCGACTTGTGGTTCATGCTCTGGTATGTTCACTGCCAACTCTATGAACTGCCTGACCGAAGCTTTAGGCTTGGCATTACCAGGTAATGGCTCACTGTTGGCAACGCATTCGCTGCGTCGCGAGCTGTTCTTAGAAGCCGGTCGCACCATTGTATCTCTAGCCAAACGTCGCTATGAGCAAGATGATGATTCGGTTCTGCCACGCTCTATCGCCACTAAGGCCGCCTTTAAAAATGCCATGACCTTAGATGTCGCTATGGGCGGCTCGACCAACACTATTTTGCATTTATTAGCGGCTGCTAATGAAGCAGAAGTCGACTTTAAAATGCACGATATTGACCAGTTAAGTCGTCATGTGCCTTGCCTTGCTAAGGTTGCCCCGGCCTCACAAAAGTATCATATGGAAGATGTGCATCGTGCAGGCGGTGTATTCGCGTTATTGGCAGAGCTTGACCGTGCTAATTTGCTCACCACTGATTTGCCAACCATTCATAGTGCCACGATGAAAGAAGCGATTGATAAATGGGATATTATGAATCCTGACAATCTTGAGGCGCGGGCGCGATATCTTGCAGCGCCAGGCGGCATACGTACCACAGAAGCATTCTCACAATCGCAAGAATGGTCAAACCTCGACGTCAACCGTGAGTCAGGTTGTATCCGTAGCGCCGAGCATGCTTATACTGCAGATGGCGGTCTTGCCGTCCTTTACGGTAATATTGCCGAGCGCGGCTGCGTGGTCAAAACCGCTGGTGTTGACGACAGCATCTTGACCTTTACCGGACGTGCACGTCTCTTTGAATCACAAGATGATGCCGTAGCAGCGGTACTTGACGATCAAATTGTTGCAGGCGATGTGGTTATCATTCGCTATGAAGGGCCAAAAGGCGGCCCTGGTATGCAAGAAATGCTCTACCCAACGACGTATCTTAAGTCAAAAGGCTTGGGTAAAGAATGCGCACTACTCACCGATGGTCGTTTCTCTGGCGGTACTTCAGGATTATCCATCGGTCATGCCAGCCCTGAGGCAGCGGAAGGTGGCGCGATTGGGCTTGTGCAAGAAGGCGATACCATTCATATCGACATCCCGAACCGTACGATTAACATGCAGGTCAGTGATGCTGATTTAGCGGCGCGCCGCGAAGAGATGGAAAGCCGTGGTAGCAAAGCATGGAAACCAGTCAATCGTGAGCGTCATGTCTCTCCTGCCCTACGCGCTTATGCAGCGATGACCACCAGTGCCGATACCGGCGCGGTACGCGATGTCAGTCAAGTTGAACGTTAAGAAAACACTCAGGTTATAAAGTTATCTTAGTAACTCCAAACGCTAGATAAATAAAAGAAGTCTGCCTTGAGCAGGCTTTTTTTTCACCAAAAAACAACGCTTATATCGTTTTGATAACGATTTTTTGCGGTAATAAGACCTTTTTAGCGTCATCATAAGTCTTGTTATACCAACGTGCATAAAACTTATGATTGAAAACTATAACTTATTCTTATTAGTCTGTGGTACCGCCTTTTTACTAGGCGCATTGTTTCCTATTTTGTTTAAACGCACACCCATCTCCCTACCTATGTTGCAAGTCAGCTTCGGCCTAGCCATGGGATATTTTTGGACATCTTTGTCGTTCTTAAACCCCCTTGATAATGGTTTAATTATCGAAAAACTGACCGAAATTGTGGTGTTGGTATCACTGGTTGGTGCTGGTATCAAAATTGATACCGAGCTGTCTTGGCGATTATGGCGACCAACGATACGGTTATTGCTCATTACTATGCCACTTGGTATTTTTGCGATGGCGGTATTGGGTTATTATGCCTTTGGTATGACGATGGGCGCCGCAATCTTATTAGGCGCTGTACTTGCACCAACTGATCCCGTATTAGCCTCCAGCATACAAGTAGGGCCACCCAATACGGGCGGCGAAGACACGCCGCGCTTTACGCTCACCTCAGAAGCCGGACTGAATGATGGGCTGGCGTTTCCTTTTGTATATTTGGCAATAAAGATAGCAGAGGCATTTAACAAAGGCGAACGTTTTACCGCTGAGATGCTTTGGTCTTGGTTTACCCATGATGTGCTATGGAAGATTGGTGCAGGTTTGGTGGTTGGTATCGTCGTCGGTAAAGTGATGGCCAAGCTGGTGTTTTCAAAATATAGCCAAGAAACCTCTATTTCGCAGGGCTACGTGGTCATCGCCCTCACTTTAATGGCTTATGGGTTCGCAGAATTTTTCCATAGCTATGGTTTTATCGCGGTATTTGTCGCGGCATTTGCCTTTCGTCGGTCAGAGAATAAACACAGCTATCATCACAAGCTCCATGATTTTGCAGAACAATCAGAAGGTTTGTTGATGTCACTGGTATTGGTGACTTTTGGTATGCTAATCGGCCAAGGTTTACAGGCAGGCGTTGAGCTAACGTGGCGAGTCTATATCGTCAGCTTTACCTTTTTATTATTAATACGTCCTATTGGTGGATTCATTGCTTTATCAGGGCTGAACCTGCCCCATACCGAAAAGTATGCCATCTCAGCACTGGGTATCCGCGGTATTGGTACGTTATATTATTTATCTTATGCGCTTAATCAGGGTTTCTTTGCTGAAAACGATGCGCTCAAGCTATGGGTTGTTTGTTCGATTGTCATTTTTACTTCGATTTTTATCCACGGCCTCAGCGCCAACAAGCTACTTAGGATGACGCCAAAAGCGTCTCGTTAATCAAACCTCACTAATCAAACTAAGCACCGCTTCCGTTAGTGCAAATTGGCGAATATCATTGAGCATCGTGGTATCAAAGTTATGAACAAAAGCAAATGATAGTTGCCGTGTAGGATCACACCAGGCAACCGAACCGTTATAACCCATATGCCCAAACCCTTGCGCGCTAGAGCTTACTGCCTCACCATTATTATTTTGGTAAATGCTAAATAATCTATGGTAGCCCAAGCGCCAATGCATACGCGCTGGCATAACCGCATCCAAGCCATTGACCTGAACGATAGACAACTGCTGATAGGTGGCGCTATCAATAAACGTCTGTCCCCGCCATTCCCCACCATTCGCCAACATAGCGTAGACAGTTGCCAATGCCTGCGCTGAGGCCACGCCATTAGCTGCTGGAATAACCGCTTGTAGCATCTTACGACTATGATAGTCGATCGGTTGTTTGCCCGCAGGTATAAGCGCGGCCTTATAGTTTTTTAGATTAAGCTTATCAGTGTTGAAATATAAACGATTGATACGAGCAGTATCTAATACAGGGGTGTTTTGCTCACTTTCCTTATTCGCGTCTATCTTTTGTTTATTAGCCAAGTGTTTATCAATCAAGTTTTGCTGCTGCCAAATTGTATAGCTGGGTAGCGTGGCATAAATATCTAAGGTAGATTGCGAGTCTGCTTTTAAGGTCGGTTTGTGGCGCTTATTACCCGATTGTCTGCCATCCTGATTTGACCGCTCAAAGTCTTTGGCCAGTTTTGCCACTTGGTCTATTTTGCTATCTGGCACACCGAAATAGCAACTGTCTGCAATACCTAAAGGCTCAGTCAAATACTGGCGTAGCGCATCAGCCAAAGACATCTTAGTCACGGCTTCTATCACCCCGCCTAACACCCAGCCGTAAACCAGAGCACTATATGCACTGTCATATCGTTCGGTATTTTCAGGTGTTGTCATCGGCATCGCAGCAATTTTATCGAGCATTAGCGCCCAATCGAGTAATGTTTCGCTGTCCGCATCAATACTCTGAATCGAAAATAAATCCGCCTGATGTGACATGACTGTGCGTAATGTAACGTCACCTTTTCCCTGCGCCGCAAAATTTGGCCAATAGCTGGCAATAGGCGTGTCATAATCTAGTATCTGCTGCGAAACCAACACATGAATCAGTGTCGCTAAAATACCTTTACCTGTAGAAAAATTAAGCGACAAGGTATCAGCGCTCCAGGACAAATCTGCTCGTGCCATTCCCACGCTCACCTGAGCAATGCAGCTGCCCGCTTGATAAACCACTAACGCGCCGCCAGCTGGTGCATCATCCAACTGTAAATCTGTCATTAATCGCTGTAGACGCTGTTGGAGATTGGTATCAATATTTATATTGGTGCTTTTAGTATTGGTGCTTTTAGTGCTACTTTTATCGCTGCTCTGATAGTTATTTTGATAGCTACTTTCATTATTATTTGTCATGACGGCCTTACTCAATTATTAACGTTTTTGGTTTTTATATAGGGCGTGTTGAAGATGTTTTGACTATAGAATAGTTATACCATTCACAAAAACTATAGTCAGTGAAAAGTAAAATCGATACATCACGTACTGCAGGTACCGTTTTTTCTTGCTTGCTGTGCCTACGCAGACAGAGGCTACAAAAAAACTATACCAGCAGTATCGTAGCGTTTTTAAAGTATTTTAACTATAGAGTAGCAAGGAAAACGAGTGCAAGTGCTACGCACTGTAGACTAAACGAGTTTGACACAGCTAATCGTACTTTTTGGGTTTGGTATTAAGTTTTATCGAGCAATAAAAAAGGCCACCTGCTGGTCGCCTTTTGATTACTCAGTCATACTGATACTTTAGCGCGGTACCAACAAACGATTATGCACTTCTTGCTCAAGACTAGTCAAACCATGACTACGCCCACGCTCCATTGCCGTATCCATCTTACGGCCACGTAGCCAGCCAGCTCGTAGAGCAATCGCTGCACCCACTCTATTGCCTGAACCACAGTGCAAGACTGTTTTTTTACCATGAGACTGGCGCAATATATTATCGAACGCTAATATATTAAGTTGCTTTAAATCTGTAGTACCGTCAATAGGCAGATGCTCATAAGACATACCTGCGCGCTCAACGGCTGCCGACTCATCAAAGCTTAGCTCACTATCAGGCTGTAAGTTAATAACCAGCTCAACCCCTGCTCTGGCTAACGCAGTGACTTTTTCATCATCAAGTGCGCCGCATACAATGGTGTTGTCATCAGGACGGAAATAAGGCTCAAAGAGGGACGCCAGATCGACACCATTATCAGGCGCGTCGTTATCATACACATTGTTATCAGGTGCAATATTGCTATCTTTCGTGTCACTAACTGCCAAACTGGCAGAGTTTTCTGTGCTTGTCATGTTTTTTTGTAAAGTCATAATTGTAAATTTATTCGTTGGCTATGGCGGTTAAGATGAAATATGGCGATAGTAAGTAAACAAATAAATTACTGGCTATCGCTGTGTAGTTTAACGACACCTGCGAGATGCGGCTTGTCGTTTTTAGAGCTATATAAGCCAAATTCACAAGTATCTGCGGCGCTTTCGAGTTGGGCAATTGGATCAGCGATAAGCTCTACTTCAGCTGGTAAAAATATAGGCAACTTAAATGACACCTCAGCGGTACAAGCATCCGGTAGCTCGTCCATCATCGCCAAGCACTTGGCCTTTGACCACATACCATGAGCAATCGCTTTTGGAAAACCAAAGGCACGCGCTGATAATGGATGCAAATGAATCAAGTTAAAGTCACCTGATACAAAGGCATAACGACGGCCTATATCTTCTGGCACTTCAAAGATACTATGTACACCTACTTCGTTAATTGATTGCTTCACCGTTACTGGACGCGGCGTGCTTTTTTTACTTTTGCTGCTACTCGATTTTTTGTTGCGCGCCAGATACGTCGACGTACCTTCCCAGATTATTTCACTTTCTGATTTAACCGTCGTTACAAAGTCAAATTGCTGACCTTGTGCATGGTCGCGTAGATTGTCAAAAGTCACCGACATCGCTACCGTCTCACGCTCACCAATCGGACGATATTGGGTCACGCTGTTATCAACGTGTACCAGCCCCAACATGGCAAATGGAAAGGGTTCTTTGACCATCATATTCATTTGCAACGCTTGTGATAGTACAGAGAAGTAAGTAATAGGTACTTTACCGTTGTCAGAAAAACCACAAATCTTACGATAATCGTTTAGATTATCCTGATCGATGTGTAGATCATCCACATAATAAGTCGCTTGCGGCAATTGATCTTTACTGATTTTGCCACTATTACCAATTGGCAATAGACTTTTGACGATATTGGCGTAGGTGGTATGCGCTTTTGGCAACGCATCATAATGTTTATCTGACATAATAAATCCTAAGTGGGGCTTGAGCAAGTTTTTTGGTGCATTTCTAGATGCTATATAAAATGAAATTGAATGATGTCATAAGAGTTTATAGTAACAAAAATAATTTGGCTGATGGCTCCTGTGTTTTTATCATAAAAAAGCCACCCTTGGGCAGCTTTATTACAATTTATCAGCAATTATTTCGTAAGCATATGTGAAGTGGATATAAAAAAACAGCTTTTATCATATATTTATCCGACCTTAAACGATCACATAGGCCTACTCATAAATCGGTATTAAGCACCCAATAAGCTCTGACCACAAACGCGCACTGTGTTGCCGTTTAGTCCGCCAGCAGCAGGTGACGCAAACCATGCGATAGTCTCAGCTACGTCTACTGGTAAGCCACCTTGGCTCATTGAGTTCATACGGCGACCCGCTTCACGAATAGCAAAAGGAATGGCTTCCGTCATTTGGGTTTCGATAAATCCTGGAGCAACCGCATTAATCGTCATACCTTTGGCATTGTCTTTTAATTGCTTGGCAGTAGCATCTACCAGACCAATAACGCCCGCTTTAGAGGTCGCATAGTTGGTCTGACCCAAGTTACCAGCGATACCTGAGATTGACGATACGCAGACGATACGCGCATTTTCTTTTAGCACATCATTGTCAAGCAAGTAACGGTTCAACCTAGCGATACTACCTAAGTTAATATCGATAACCATGTTCCATTTCTTCTCGTCCATTTTTGCCAATGTTTTATCACGAGTCACGCCAGCATTATGGATGATTGAATCTAGACCACCACGCTTTTGCGCTGCGTCTGCGATTTGTGCCCCAGCGTCCTCACTGGTGATATCGACTGCTAAAATAGAACCACTGATTTCGCTAGCGACTTTTTGTAGGTCTGCTTGCTGCTGTGGTACATCCAAACAAATCACATGGGCACCTTCGCGCGCCAACACACGGGCAATTGCTTCACCGATTCCGCGACTAGCACCAGTCACCAGCATAGTTTTTCCGCCTAGAGGCTGCGTCCAATCAACATCGACGTTATCACCGTTACTAACGCGTACCACTTGTCCTGAGACATAAGCTGAACGAGCTGAGGTGAAGAAGCGTAAGGTCGAGTCTAGGTTTTGCTCTGCGCCTTCTTCTACATAAATAAGCTGGGCGGTAATACCACGCTTAAATTCTTTACCGACTGATTTTACAAAACCTTCAAGCGCACGCTGTGCTAATGCGGCTTCAATATCAGTGATATTTTCTGGCGTACGACCAACGATAATCACTCGTCCCGACTTTTCTACACGGCGCGCAACGCTGTGAAAAAACTCATACACTTCTTTTAGCTGATCCGCATTACTGATATTACTGGCATCAAACAATAAAACTTTAAACTTATCATCGCCACCGGTATTGGCTTTTGCTTCCACGCCAGCATCAGCCAGTGCGTCTTTAACGTCGTCTCTACTATTGACATAAACCTCAGCATGAACGTCTGACAAGATACGAGCAACTGACTCACTCACGCTTTTGTCATCGCCATCAGCACGGCCAACCAGCACACTGCCACGTACCAAACGCTCACCGCTTTCGAAGCGATCTAGCGTTACTGGCAACGGTAAACCTAAGTTTTTGGCAACTTTTTTACCAATAGAAGACTGAACAAAATCACCATAACGGTCTGACATAATATAATCCCTATAATAAATGGTTAGAATAATAATAAATAAAAAATGCAATGCGGCTATTAATGATGTGCTTATTAATGATGTGCCTACTATATAAGCTCATCACCCTATTATATAAGCGCATCAATATCGTAATGGTTGATATCAATTAAATTGATATCGAATAAATGGGTCGAAAACTGGCTTAACTATACACTTTCAACATAAATAAGTCCAAAAACTGAGGTTGTCTACAACAATCTGTAAACAAGCCAGTATACAAGATAGCTACTTTTTCTAGACTTAAAAACCACCGTATTGTGCTAAAATCAGACCTATAAGTTATGGCAAATGTGTTTATCGATAACAATATATTATCAAATACACCATTATGCAATGCTAATAACCAGTACTAGCCAGTCTAATAAAATTATATTCACGGCTATTGTTGACCTTGTATAAGCGTCACATAGTTTGCCAAAGCGATACAGTAAAGTCATAAAAATGCCTTGATCACAAACAGCTATACCCTGTCATAAATGATAATATTTGCCTCTTGTTTATTTTCATTTATCGCATTATTTAAGACAATTATATTTTTTAATCGTACTTTTTATTTTCGTACTTTTTATTTTATTGTTACTTTCCTTTTTTCTTCTACCTATATTTTTTAAGGATAATATTATGAGTAATAAAAACAACCACTCTGATAGCCCTGTTGTTGAAAGCACTGTCGTAAAATCTGCTGAGGCAGCATCAACCAACACAAAACCGGCCAGCCCTAAAAAAGAAACGGCGGCAAAGGACACGAAAACACCTACTGCCAAAAAGCCGACGACTAACGCCAAGAAAGCGAACAAGACTAAACCTGCTTCTGGTCAAAACCGCGTCGCTATTTTAGGTGGTAACCGTATTCCATTTGCACGCTCAAATGGTTCATACGCTGATGTCAGCAACACAGACATGCTAACGGCTGCTTTAGATGGTTTGATTGAACGCTATAACCTACAAGACGAAGTATTAGGTGAAGTGGTCGCCGGCGCTGTGATGAAACTCAGCCGCGACATCAACTTAACCCGTGAAGCCACACTAAGCACCGCGCTGAACCCACATACCCCAACTTATGATATCTCACAAGCTTGTGGTACTGGCTTGCAAGCGACATTTGCCTCTGCCAACAAAATTGCTCTGGGCATCATCGACTCAGCCATCACCGGCGGTGTAGATACCACATCTGACGCGCCTATCGCGATTGGTGATGGTTTGCGTAAAGTGCTGATCAAACTAGGCGCTGCCAAAGACAACAAACAACGTCTAAAAGCACTGATGGAACTCAATCCAAAAGACCTAATCGATTCGCCACAAAACGGTGAGCCACGTACTGGTCTCTCAATGGGCGACCATCAAGCGATCACAGCGCTTGAGTGGAATATCAGCCGCGAAGCTCAGGATGAACTTGCCTTTAATAGCCATCAAAATCTAGCACGCGCTTATGACGAAGGCTTCTTTGATGACTTAATCACGCCTTATAAAGGTCTCACTCGCGACAATAACTTGCGTCCAGATACGACGTTAGAAAAATTAGCGAAGTTAAAGCCTGTGTTTGGTAAAAACAATGCCAAGCCAACGATGACTGCTGCCAACTCTACGCCGCTCACTGATGGTGCCTCTTGTGTACTATTGGGTACTGATGAATGGGCAAAAGAGCACGGCCTTAAGCCATTGGCTTATATCGTTCATCAAGAAACAGCAGCGGTTGATTTCATTGGTAAATCTGGTACCACAGAAGGCTTACTCATGGCACCAGCTTATGCCGTGCCGCGTATGCTTGAGCGTGCTGGTTTGACGCTACAAGATTTCGATTTTTATGAAATCCATGAAGCCTTTGCCTCACAAGTCTTATCAACCCTTTCAGCTTGGGAAGACGAGAAATTCTGTGAAGAGCGTTTAGGTCTTGACGCGCCGCTAGGAACTATCGACCGTAGCAAGCTAAACGTCAACGGCTCATCTCTAGCCGCTGGCCATCCATTTGCTGCTACTGGTGGCCGTATCTTAGCGACTGCCGCTAAGCTGCTGGATCAAAAAGGCTCTGGACGTGCGCTAATCTCTATCTGTGCCGCTGGTGGTCAAGGTGTGACTTGCATCCTTGAAAAATAGGCTTTTAGCTTATTAGGCCTTTAGCTTATATAGCCTATAAATAGTTCTCACGTTTTAGAACACTCTTTAATCTATCGATTAGAGAGTGTTTTTTTATCAAAAAGCGCCGTAAAACCACGTCCTTCTATGGCGTGGATATCAGGCGTC
>NZ_RRYW01000084.1 GCF_014861365.1 Psychrobacter sp. FME6 | reverse complement strand
TTCTCTTTGTTGTGGTAAACAAGAGTGTAAGGCGTTGCTTATTTTTTTCAACTATTTCCCAATTCTATACAGCCCCTATACTATCTACTATTTGTATCCATAATCATCAGCTTATAAAACCCGCTAACTGTTATAGCTAACGGGCTTCTTTGATTACTCTGTTCAACTACAAAATCTACTCTGGCAGCTCATAAAGCAGCTTATCAAGTGTGATGGGGAAATCATAAACTCGAACGCCAACTGCGTTATATATAGCGTTGGCAATAGCTGCCGCTGCGCCTGATATTGCGGTCTCGCCTATGCCTTTGATGTGCATGGGATTGGTATAAGGATCATCTTCTTCGACTAATATAACCTCTAGTTGCGGCACATCTGCATTGACGGGGATATGGTATTCAGCAAGGTCATGATTGCATAAACGACCATCACGCTTGTCATGGATGACTTCTTCCATCAGTGCTGATCCAATACCAAAAACCATACCGCCGTAACACTGTGAGGTCGCGGTTTTATGATTGAGTATACGTCCAGCGGCAAATGCACCTACCATACGTTTGACGCGAATCTCACCAGTAACTCTATGTACTGCTACTTCTGCAAAATTGGCCCCGAAAGATGCCTGACGATGGCTTTTAGCATTTTTACCCGGTTTTATTTGTCCTTTAGCGCTAATTTTTTGCTCATCATAATCAGCGACGACGTCGGCTAAAGCATAAGAGTGAAAGCTGGTAAAATCGTACTTTTTATCTGTTGCTGTTGGTAAGGGTAAACCAGTTTTTTCAGCGACTTTATCTGTTAAGTCTTCAGCTTTATTTTTAACGCTCTCAATAGCAGCTTCTGTTACGTTAGAGTTGTGTTGACCTGCTTGTTTGATTTGCCCATTATCGAAACAGATGCTATCAGAATGTAAACCTACTTTTTCCGCTAACATGTCACGTAACTGCTCGCAAGCAAGGTAAACCCCGCTACCGGCACTTGCCGCACCCATACTACCGCCCGAACCGACTGCAGGCGGCAAATCACTATCGCCTAATTTCATCTCTATATGATCGATTGGTAAGCCCAATAAATCAGCAGCGACTTGCGAAAATACCGTATAAGAGCCGGTACCTATGTCGGTCATATCGGTTTCGATAATAGCTTTGATACCCAGTTTTTTTGTATCATCGACTTGCAGGGTTGCTCGCGCTTCAGAAAGTTTTAACTGATTACCGCGAGCGGATGCTGCCATACCCGTGCCAATCCACCAATCACCCTCTAACTGACTGGCAGGTTTGGCATTACGCTTATCCCAACCAAACTGCTCTGCCGCTTGTTGCATACAGGCAGTAAGCTGGCGCGTCGAAAATGGAATATCTTGGCTCGGGTCTTGCTCAGGCTCATTACGACGGCGCAGCTCAATGGGATCGATATTCAATTGCGAGGCCAATTCATCCATCGCACATTCAACGGCAATCATGCCGACCGCTTCGCCAGGCGCGCGCATAGAGCCTGAGAGTACTTGGTTCATGTCTACTTTTTTATAATTGACGCGGCGGTTTTCGCCACGGTATAAATACTTAGTAGACAAAGCCGTTGGTTCAAAAAATGCCTCACCCGGTAGATTACTGGTAATCGTATCGTGAATCATGGTATTGATAATGCCGTCTTTATCACAGCCAATCGCGATACGCTGACGAGTATTTGAACGTCTTACTGTGGCTTCCATAACTTGCGGACGGGTCATACTAATCAACACAGGGCGACCTAATTCTTTTGCAGCAATAGCCGCTGCAATCGATTCAGGGGCGATGCCCAACTTACTACCAAAACCGCCGCCGACAAAATATGAAATCAACTGCACTTGATCTTTTGTTAAGTCCAAGGCATCCATTACTTGCTGCTTACAAGAGGCGATCATTTGATTTGAAGTGTACATGATGAGCCTATCATCTTCCCAGTAAGCCAACGTAGCGTGCGGCTCCATAGGTGAGTTGCTCTGGCTTGGCGTATGGTAAAAACGATCAAGGGTTACAGCAGAATCAGCAAGTCCTTGCTCTGGGTCACCCTTTATGGCATTTTTATCTGAGCCGTTTTTTTCATCGACATCATGAGCACTCGAAAGTTCTTTGGTAAAATTTAAGGCCGCTTGTTCAGCTTCGTCTTTATAACTAACCTTCAAAGCATTCGCGCCTTCGGTCGCTGCTTCAAAGGTTTCAGCAATCACTACTGCAATCGGCTGACCATGATAAAAAATCTCACTTGCGCCCTGTGTTGGTGCTTTGGTTGCACCGCCTTGCTGGGCATTGCGCAAAAAGTGCTTAGGATCAGTCACCACCTTAATAATGCCAGGAATATTCTCTAAAGCGCTGCTATCGATATTTTCAACTCGACCTTTGGCAATCTTGGCGCTGACTAAAACGCCATATAGCTGATTTTCTCGATGTATTTCTGCCGAATAAGGCGCTTGTCCGCTGACTTTTAACGAACCGTCGACACGGTTAATGGGTTTACCAACCAAATTGCTTGCCGTTTTGTTAAACAAGGTTTCGACGGGTTCATTCATCGTCATTTTTTTGGTGGGTTCTGATGCAAATACTGAGTCCAATAATGACATAATTATGCTCCCTCGCCCGCTAAGGCGCGCTGAATAACTTGTTTTAATAGACGGCGTGTCAGTGGTATTTTGAAGTCATTTTGACCCTGACCTTTGGCTTCTTTTAATAATAAATCTGCCGCCTGCTCAATAGTATCGTTATCACCTTTAGTATCGATTAATAAGGCTTCAACCGCTTCATTACGCCACGGCTGAGTACCGATACCGCCAAACGCCAAACGTACTGTTTCTAAATCACCCTTATCATTAACATTTATCACGGCAGCGCATGATAGCAATGCAAAAGCATAAGAGGCGCGGTCGCGAACTTTGTCATAAGTGTGGCTGCCTTTTATAGGCGCTGGCAGGACCACATGAGTAATGAGCTCGCCAGACTCTAAAACAGTTTCGATACTAGGCGTGTCTTTTGGTAGGCAATAAAAGTCTTTGATCGCAATTTTTCGTGTGCCACCATCCGCTTTAATCGTTTCAATTGTCGCATCGAGTAAACGCATCGCAACAGCCATATCGGAGGGGTGCTGAGCAATACAAGCGTCACTAGTACCTAATATGGCAAGGGTACGATTCTCACCGTTGATAGCTGGACAGCCAGTACCGGGATTGCGCTTATTACAGGGACTATCGGTCTGATAAAAGTAATAGCAACGGGTACGCTGTAAAAAATTGCCGCCCGTGGTGGCTTTATTGCGCAGCTGTCCAGTCGCGCCAGCAAGGATCGCTCGTGATAATACTGGATAATTGGCAATCACTTGCGGGTGCGCTGCCAAATCGCTATTGGTGACCAGCGTACCGATACGTAGCCCACCATCAGCAGTCGTTTCTACTTGTCCCAACTCTAAGCGAGCGACATCGACCAGCTTGATAGGGGTTTCAATCTCTAACTTCATCAAATCTAATAAATTGGTACCGCCTGCAATAAACGAAGCTGCCTTTGGGCTGGCCGAAACTGCTGCTTGCTGAGGTGCATCAGCGCGGATATATTCAAAGCGTTTCATGAGCGATCTCCTGATACGGTCGTACTGGCTTTGTTTTGCGTGGGCTTGCTGAGCTGCGCTTCGCTAGGCGGCGGAGACCAAATACCACTGACAGTTGAGCCTTTCGTTATCGTCGCTTTAGAAGCCTTACCGTCCACTACCTCGTTTTTTGTTGTATTCTCCAAAACCTGCGAGATGGCATTGATAATATTTGGATAGGCAGAGCAGCGACAAATATTACCGCTCATCCGCTCAGAGATTTCTTGAACCAGCAGCCCATCAGGATTTTGCAAATCGGTGGTCACATAGCTTGGCCAATTTTGTTTGACCTCCTCTATCAAAGCCGTCGCCGAACAGATCTGTCCAGGCGTACAATAACCACATTGGAAAGCATCGTGGTCTTTAAAGGCTTGTTGCAATTCAGATAGCGAATCCGGTAAACCAAGACCTTCAATCGTTGTAATCTCATCACCGTCATGCATGACTGCCAAGGTTAGACAAGAGTTAACTCGTCGCCCATTGATGAGTATGGTACAGGCACCACATTGACCGTGGTCGCAGCCTTTTTTGGGTCCAGTAATTTGTAGATGCTGACGACAGACATCGAGCAAGGTCGTGCGCGGATCAAGATTATCGAGCTGATAATCTAACTTATTAATTGATAACGTCAAAGTAGACATGCTGGCTTCTCGCTGGCAGAAAAACATAAAAGAGATAAAATAAACGCCCTTTAAAATAGCGCTAACTGATTTATTATGTCTTATTAAAAATGTCGATTTGTTTTTACTTTGTAGTCATTGCAGGGTAGTTTTTTAATCATATGCACATTCGACTCACTTTATGATGAGTGTTACCGAGAGTTAGGGTCAACACTTTCCATTGGTAACTTAGCGCACATTGTAATCACGCCATCTTTCTCTTAGTATTGATTGCCTTAGCTTTTATTGAGTATTGCACGATAAGCTCTAAAAAAAGCAGCCCAGATAAAAGACAAATATATAAATAATAAATTAGGCAGAAAAATATGCAAAATTCAAAGCAGTTGTCATCAGAGCAGCCACTACGCATCGATATCGTATCAGATGTCGTTTGCCCTTGGTGTGTCGTCGGCTATCGCCAACTAGCAGCAGCACTAAAGCAGACCGATACTGCTCATGAGATACACTGGCACCCGTTTGAGCTCAACCCAAACATGCCAAGCGAGGGTCAAAACATGCGTGAACATATCACAGGAAAATATGGCTCGAGCAAGCAAGAATCTGATGCTAGCCGCGCCCAAATAACAGCTGTGGGTTCTGAGGTTGGCTTTGAGTTTAATTTTACTGATGAGCTGCGTATGCACAATACCTTTAATCTGCACCAGCTTTTGCAGTGGGCAGATCAGACAGAGCCAAGCCATATGCATGATTTAAAACAAGCATTATTTACCGCTCACTTTACCAATGGGCGTAATATCTCCGATATCGAAGTGCTTGCTGATATCGCGGCTGAGGTTGGACTCGATCGTAACCAAGCACTAATCATATTAGAAGATCAGCGTTTTGCTACCGAGGTGCGCGCAGAAGAGCAGCACTGGCAACAGCAAGGTATCCAGAGTGTACCGGCGATGGTTTTTAATGAGCGGCATTTGGTCAGTGGCGCGCAAGGTGTAGAGAATTATGTCAATATTTTAGAGCAATTGGCCAATATGCGAGAATAAATATTTTTTTAATAGGATTATCATAGATGAGCAAAGATAAACTGCTGACATTATCAGATGAAGCGGAAACACTCGTTTTAGACGAACTGAGGGTTTATATGAACGATGAATTCGACGTTGATATCGGTAATTTACCGGCTAAGTTTTTATTGGATTTCATTATCGAAACGATAGGTCCGCATTTATACAACCAAATGATTGATGATAATGAACCTTGGTTATACGATCGATTTACAGCTATTTTAGAGGACATGCACAGTTTTAAAAAAGATTAATGGTTTGGTATAAGCTATAGTCGATCCACTATAAAACAAATTCAGTGCTACTGGGATAAGTTTTGCGCTGCCTCTGTCTGCGTAGGCACAGCAAGCAAGAAAAATTTATCCCAGTAGCGCGTTATAATATCTGTATTTCTTTTATTTAGAGCTGACTATACTTAAGTCATATTAAAACGAAAAATGCTGCCCCTTATATAAGCAGCTAGGAGCAGCATTTTATTTTTATTATCTAGCTTTGATATTTTACCTAAGTCTTACTCTTAAAATGTACCACAGAGCGAATACTTTCACCTTTATGCATTAAGTCAAAAGCTTCATTGATGTCCTCTAATGGCATAGTATGCGTAATAAAGTCTTGTAGTGGGATTTCACCAGCAAGATAACGCTCAACATAGCCTGGCAACTCGCTACGACCTTTCACACCACCAAATGCCGAGCCTTTCCAAACGCGACCAGTCACTAGCTGAAATGGACGGGTAGAAATCTCTTGCCCAGCGCCCGCCACACCGATGATGACCGACTCGCCCCACCCTTTATGGCAGCATTCCAGTGCTGAGCGCATGACATCGACGTTACCAATACATTCAAAAGAATAATCCACACCGCCATCGGTCAATTCAACGATAACATCTTGAATCGGCTTGTCATAATCTTTTGGATTGATACAGTCAGTCGCGCCAAGTTTTTTAGCCAGCTCAAACTTGCTTTCGTTAATATCAATCGCAATGATACGACTGGCTTTTGCCATCTCTGCGCCGATAATCGCTGATAGACCAATACCGCCCAAACCAAAGATGGCGACGGTTGCGCCCTCTTCGACTTTTGCGGTATTCATGACAGCGCCCATTCCAGTGGTTACGCCGCAACCAAGTAAGCAAACTTCTTCTAGTGGCGCTTCTTTATTGACTTTAGCTAGAGAAATTTCTGGCAAAACGGTATATTCAGAAAAAGTTGAGCAGCCCATATAATGGTAAATTGGCTCACCATCTTTATAAAAACGTGTCGTACCGTCGGGCATTAAGCCTTTGCCTTGAGTTTCGCGTACCGCAGAGCACAAGTTAGTTTTGCCTGAACGGCACATTTTACAGACGCCGCACTCTGCGGTATATAAAGGGATAACATGGTCACCAACTTGTACACTGGTCACGCCTTCGCCAATTTGCTCAACGATACCGCCGCCTTCATGACCCAAAATCGCTGGAAATACACCTTCTGGATCTTCACCGGATAAGGTAAAAGCATCGGTATGACAGACACCACTGGCAACAATCTTGACCAGTACTTCGCCTTTTTTTGGCAGCATCACATCCACTTCTTCGATAGACAGTGGCTGGTTTGGACCCCAAGCAATGGCGGCTTTAGATTTGATAAATTTATCTGACATCATTATCTCTCTTTTTAATGTATTTTATTGGTTGTTAAACACAGACCTCTTCAGCTTATCTTGCTTGCCGAATGGAGGCAAGCGACAGTTGTAGCAGTCTGTAAAACATTTGATTTTATACTGACCATTATAGTTTTTTCTATAAGGATAACAATATGCTATATTTGCAAATATCTTTTACACACTGGTAATAATCATGCGCTGGGATGGAATTAGCGAGTTCGTTTACGTAGCAGAATATGAGAGCTTTACGCGCGCTGCAAAAGAGTTGGGCATTTCTACCGCACAAGTCAGTCGTCAGATTAGCGCTTTAGAGAAGCGACTTAATGTTAAATTGCTCTATCGTACCACGCGCAAAGTATCGCTCACCGAAGAAGGACGCGTGTTTTATCAGCATTGCCGCGGGGTGCTTGATGGCTTAGATGCCGCCGAACAAGCTGTCAGTAACTTACAATCAAAACCGCAAGGTAGGATTAAGCTGACCGCGCCTGTGACTTATGGTGAGCAGCAATTATTACCAATAATAAATGATTTTATGGTGCAATATAGCGATATCGAAGTGACGGCTTTTTTAAGCAATCAAAAGATTGACTTAATTGAAGGCGGTTATGATTTGGCGATTCGTATTGGTAAGTTAAGTGACTCGACGATGATGGCAAAAAAACTCAGTCATCGCACTAACTTTGTCTGTGCCGCACCCGCTTATCTTGAAAAATACGGCATACCTCACTCTCTGAGCGAACTGAGTCAACATAACTGCTTACTTGGCACGCGTGATTATTGGCACTTTATCGAAGATGATCAAGAAGCGAGTAAAAACATTACTAGAAAACATGCTCAAAGAGCATCTAAAGAAAGAAACCTACGAGTTTCGGGGACGGTGCAATATAACAGTGGTTATAGCCTAGTCGATGCGGCTTTAAAAGGTCTAGGTATTGTGCAGTTGCCTGATTATTATGTCAAAAAACACTTAGCATCCGGTCAGCTCATTAGCTTATTGGATAAATATCGAGAACCAGAAGAAGGCATTTGGGCTGTTTATCCGCATAACCGGCATTTATCGCCAAAGATTAGACTGCTTGTCGATTATCTAGCAGAGCGTTTGGCCTAGAAATCTGTGCAGGCGTCTTGCCATGCTACTCTTTACTATGCACGGTTCATTACGGCACAATGTGATGTATGATGACCCACAATGTGATGACGCACTATAAATATTTGATGTTACCAACTATCACTCGCTGGATAAACGACCACCATAAAAAAGGACTACATATGATTAAAATTATTTCTATAGCAGCGTTAGCTTTAGCCGTTTCCTCTTGCGCCAGTGTTGAAAATATCTTGGGTTCATCTAATGACAGCACTTCAGTTAAAGAAACAACCACTTCTCTCAACACTAAAAATGGGCTGATAACCCTGCAAAGTAATCATTCTGTCACCGATACCGCTGATAAGCTAGCGTCGATTATCGAAAGCAAAGGTATGAAAGTATTTGCGCGCGTTGACCATCAAAAAAATGCGCAAGGCGTTAATTCAACATTAAGACCAACGCAAGTTATTATATTTGGCAATCCTAAAGCGGGTACGCCATTGATGAATTGCGAGCAAAGCGTGGCCATTGATTTACCACAAAAAATTCTCATCAGTGAAGGTGCTGATAAAAGGGTATGGTTGTCTTATAACAATCCTGAATATTTAAAATCTCGTCATAATATCAAAGGCTGCGATAGTGAGATTGATAACATCTCAAAAGCACTTAACAATGTCAGTAAAGCTGCCGTCGCAAAATAAAAATTATAAATAAAAAAGGTGGATTAGCAAAAGCATAACCCACCTTTTTTAGGTTTTTATTCATTTATCCGACATTACCAGAACGCTCTATTTGACAATTTAACTCTACTTTTAGCTTCTTCGCACACTCGATAATCTTTTTACGATTGGCAGGGATAGCACCATGTTTAAGTGCTGTTTCACGCATTTGTACTGTGACGTCATAGTGAGGATAACTGGCGTTTCGATGGAACAAGCGCTTATCTACTTCAATGTATGCCGCAAACTCATGTAATTCTTCCAAAGTATCAGCCAGCATATGGCACCACTTATAGCCTTTAAATTCTATCTGCATAAAATCTACATATATCGCCATATAGCCGCTCCTTTTATTTATTGTATAGAACAGTCTATAGTAGATGCATTTTAACTATAACTGCTTGTAGGGATAGGAAATACTTTGTCATAAATCCAGTTGTAGATAAAAGCATAGATGAGATAAAAGGTTGCCATTGCGATATCCATCTTAAATGCTTCCCAAAGGCTGATATTTAAATACCAGGCGATGACGGGTAGAAATAACAATAACAATCCGCCTTCAAATAACAGCGCATGTAGCACCCGTATCAGAACTGTCTTTTGTACTACACCACGTAACCTGAGCATGGCACGGTCAAACAAAATATTATAAAAGTAGTTCCAAAATGTGGCGACGATAGAGCCGGCCAACGCCATGACTCCCATCAGATGTAGCTCAAAACCAAATACTAAGCTTGCTAGTGGGGCAAAGATAAGCAGACCTATAATTTCAAACCCTAAGGCATGGCGAATCCGGTCTTTTTTGTTACGCATGAAACTTCCTAATTGATTTGTTTGTCGAGCTACTTTATTTCTTGAATACTCTTATCGCTCGCATTATTTGCGTGCCATTATGCTCTATTTTGACTGAGCAATATTTTCGATAACGACCATTAAAGCAATTCACGCACATTTCTTTTGAGCTGCTTGAGCACTTTTTGGTACTCACTATCACGAGTTTCAAGTGGGCTTAAATATCCATAGCGTAGCTGACGATAGTTTTGCTTGATTTGCACGATTTTTGCTTGAGCAGCTTTCGAACCCATAGCTTCTGCTAAGCGCTCAAGCCACGCCAGTTGTCCTTCATTATCCGTGCGTGCTAATGATTTATCACCTTTGCCTATACGTTTTGATAATTGCGCAAGCGGTAAGTCTGCTGGGTGCCAACGCTTGCGGCGACGTTGCCAAATAATAAAGACTAAAATAGCCATGATCGTAATAGCACTGATCGCCAGCCAAGTAATTTGCTGCATGATTGAGCGGATGTTAAACCATTTCAATAGCGAATCTGCTTGCTTGTCCTGATCATAGCCGACGACGTCTTTTTGCCAATAGTAGCTTGCTTGGTCCGACAAACGGCGTAAGGTTTGTAGCACTTGATACTGTTGATAGCTAATTTGCGCACCTGCCCCGTCGCCAAACATCGCAGCCCCTTGTGCCTGTGTCAGCGCCTCCATGCCTTGCTCGACACGCTCAGGCGCAACAAAAGCAGTCGGGTCAACGCGTATCCAACCTTGACCCTCAAGCCAAACCTCTGTCCAAGCATGCGCATCCATTTGCCGCACCTCCCAGACATTACCATTACGGCTCGGCTCACCGCCTTGATAGCCTGCTACCACCCGCGCTGGAATACCTGCCGCCCGCAGCATAAAGGTAAAGCTTGAAGAGTAATGTTCACAAAATCCCGCTTTGGTCTCAAATAAAAACTCGTCAATGCGGTTATTATTCAGCCGTGGTGGTGATAAGGTATAACGGAAATCTGTTTGATTAATCCAGCGCTCGATAGCTTCCATATAGCGAACTGGGTCTGAGCCTGATTGTGCAAAAAGCTGCTTCGCTAGCGCTCGTGCTTGCGGATTGCCGTTGTTAGGTAAAGCAAGATTCAAACGCCTTGATTCCTCAGTGAGATTAGAATCAATACGCATCGGCGCAAACTGCAATACATCATAACGCAGCTGCTGGGTGACGGGCTGGTCTTTTAATAAGGTAAAGTTTGAGGTAATACTGATATCTTGCTGCTGAGCAAACGGATAATCGAGTCCAAACAGCCAATTTTGCTGAGTGGGCTCTAAGATAATTTGATAGCTGTTCGGCGTTGCTTTCGCCTCATCAGGGATAGTCTCAATTGCATTTTTAATCCAAGGCGGACTCTGCAATGCAGGTTGCCATTGGCGCTGCTTAGCACTTGGACGCCACGTCACTCCATCAAAGTTGCTAAATACCAATCCACGCCAATATAACTGTTGTTGCGGTGGGCGATTACCGTCAAACTCGACGCGAAAAGCCAATTCGGTCGATTGTCCTAAATTGGCAAAATCACCCGGTGACATACTGTCAGAAACGCCCGTGGTCGCTTGTTGACCTGATAGCTGTACTGACCATAACGGTGGCAGACGCGGGAAGAATAAAAACAGCACGACTAATAACGGCAACGCACCAACGCCCAATACTCCCAAAGTGCGCAGGCGACCATCCCCGCGAGTATTGCCATCATCATTTAGCGCAATAAACGCCAATAACACAATCACCACACCAACAATCACTGCTAAAGTCGTAATAATTCCTTGATCCATCAAAAATAGCGCCGCAAGTACAAACAGCGATAAGTTCAATACCACATAAGCATCACGGCGCTTATACAATTCCCATAGCTTACTAATCAGACATAGCACTAAAAATGCCACGCCCATATCCAGTCCAAACGCTGTATTATAAGTCAGCCATAGCCCTGCCAGCCCTAATAAGAAGCCCAGCATTTGCATACTTTGATAAACACGCTTTAGACGACGACCTTTTTTAAATTTGGCTTTAATAAGGGGCAGCTGGGCAAGCACACTAACGATAGCAAAGCCCATTAACCATAAGGGTAAATGCGCTGCATGCGGTAAAATAACGAGCACTTGGGTAATTAATACCCAATAATAAGCAGGTAGTGCCAATAGCTTACGATGCCATTTATTATTGCTTTCAAGGCCTGCATGGGCATTACTGTTCTGACCCAATGCCAATTGCTCAAAGCTTGCAAGACTTATGGCAACTGTCTCATTTGAAGGGTAACGTTTGAAATTACTCATGGTGCTTTCGCCAATCTTAGCAAGCAAGCCTGCGCAAAGCTTTCTCCTTCACCCATAGTGGCAGCAGAATGAGCATCATTTGGTAAGCGCATATTAAATGGTACACCTAGCTGACCCAGTGTCATTGCCCCGTACGCCATTTGTGCAAGTTTTTGCTCGTGGTGCGCCGCTGGCATATCTGCATAATCCAAGGTTTGTTCGTGACCAACAGGATCGGCAAAATGCTTGGTAAACATACCTTGACCGCGTGCCACATGCCCCCAAGAAACCCGTGCCAGCGACTCCCCTTCGACATAGTTATCCAGCCGTTCAAAGTCGTCTTGACCTTGCCGATATTGCCCACCTACCGGTAAATCCTCCAAACTGGCGGCAGAATATTGGTCTTGCCAATCGAAGGCTTCAGGTTTGGGATAGACCCAAGCCGTGCGCGCAAAATACACATATGACCATGCGCGCATGATACCTAAAGGATAAACAGTTTTTATGATTAAGCGTGGCAATTCAAGCTGACCTCGAGAATGAGCCTGAACAGGCAAACGAATAACTTGCTCGCTTTGCAACTGTGTGACTAATACTGATTCTTGATTATCAGCACTCTCTTTAAGTCTCTTATCGGCTTTTTTATTCGTCTTAGATTAACACACCAAGTGCAACGCTAAATTATATTATAGAACACCTGATTGGGCGTTTTAAACCCTAAGCGTTTTCTTGGTCTGTTGTTTAGTTTATTCTCAATGTCCTGTATCTCATTATCAGAGACTTGTCTAAAGTCACAACCCTTAGGCAAGAACTCTCTGATTAATCCGTTGGTATTCTCGTTGGTTCCTCGCTGCCATGACGCATAAGCATCGGCAAAGAAGAAGGAAGTAAAGAGCTTTCGTTTCACCTTCTTATGCTGAGCAAACTCTTTACCATTGTCAGAGGTAATGGTCTTAACCTGTAACCTCACTGGCTTTAGGATACCTATCATTGCCTCTGATACTTGCTGTGCCGTTTTATGACCCACAC
>NZ_RRYW01000083.1 GCF_014861365.1 Psychrobacter sp. FME6 | reverse complement strand
CTATAACACCATTATTCTATCATTAAATTAATCAACACATTATTAAAACACAGCCTAAAATATAGAACTATTAAGAGTAGAATGCCACCAAACGCCCAAACACTATCATTAAATATAAATTCCCATAAAGAATCGTAAGCATATTTTGCATATGGATACAGGAGCGTGCTCAAAACCAGATATGTATTATTGATAATGATATACACATCTGGAATTTCACCTACTGTAGAATGACTGCTAGCATATTTTGTCAAGTACCATACCAAACAAGCAAATAATGCAGCAATCAATAAATTTCGAAAATAATATTTGCGGTTTAATCCAAACAATGTGTTTTCAAAAAACTGTAACATCACAAGCCTTATAGTATTTAGTAAACACTTTGCCTAGATAGCGTAAAATCACTTTCGTCAAAAGTTCATCTCTTCATTAATACATTAAATCTAATTTACCTTATCAATCCAATTCATCTGAATTGATACCAACATACAGATCTACTTGACCATACTCTAAATTGCCACCGATATAATGCTCAAAATCAACGTTGTAAGTTCGTACGTGCTCACAGTTTCGATCATGGAAATATTCCCATGCCTTTTCCCACGCATTCATCACGGTATTAGGCATTCTACCTTCTTCAGAAAACACCATATACTTACCAGCAGGAATAGTGACTGTTACAACATCGCTATCATGTGCAGTACTAAGAATACTCTCTGCACTAAGGAGGTTAACGCCCTCTCCTTCTGCCTGCTCATTCTCTACCTTCCAACTGGCGACCACATCGAAGGCACCGACTAAATCCTCGCTTTCATAGTTATGGTAAACCCCGTAAATATCTTCACCCTCAGCAAGATGGCTGACGTGATTTTGATAAAACCTTTGCCATAATCGACCTAGCTTAGCGGTATCGTGGCTAATTTCTGCGTTATTAGTAGTGCGAATGCTGATACCTTTACAAGCTTGCGCTTCAGTTAGCTCTTTAATTTGTGCTGTCATGAGCGGTTTTCCTGTTTTTATTTGAGGTTATAGTTGTTATTAGGGGCTGTATAGAAATCAGCTGTGGAACTGACAGGTGTATTCTATACAATCCCTAAAGGTAACAGGAAGATAAAGCTAGTCCGCTTCACCAATCCAATTCATCTGAATCGCTTCTAAGATGCCTTCGTTTGACTTTTGAGGATCATCATCAAAGCCTTCAAGCTCGGTCACCCAGCGGTGCAAATCAGTAAAGCGTATATACTGCGGATCGGTCTCAGGAAATTTTTCATACAGCTCAATAGCGATATCTAAGCTGTCTGTCCATTTTAACTTTTGCGGGATCATAGTGGCTCCTTGATTTTCAGTTATTTTTATAAAAAACTATTGATTTAATAGGCTCTATCCTAACAAAATTCACTAGATGATTATAGCTAAGTCGTTTAGTTATGCTGTCGGTTTAGATTTTACAGCGACTTGATGATTATTCCATGAGGTGATGACGTCATTTAATTGCTCTCCTGTCATGTCCAAAGTTGCTGGCAAACACTTACCTTTCTTATCCGTTAATACAAACTTGGTCATACCAACGCCCATTAGTTGGTTTTTGACAAAGAAACGCGTTTCAAAATAGACGTATTTATTATCCCAGCCAACAAGCGTGCTATTTACGGTCATTTTATCTAAAAATTTAATTTCTTTGAGATAGACCATCTCTTGCATAGCGATAATCCAGCCTAAGTTTTTAATACCTTTTTGATGACCGCACGCCATGAGCCAATTGGTGATGTTTAACTCTATAAAAGATAAATAGCGATAATTGGGCAGATGATCCCGAAAACCCATATCATGTGGCAATACACGGTAGTAACGGACAATCGGTGCCATCAAAGTATCGACACTCAAAGGCTCGCTTACTGATTGTTTTTTAAGTTGCTGCTTTAGCAAATAAACCATAATAAAAAAACGTATCAACATATTCATAACTGACTCTCTTAACGCTTATTTGCGATAAACTGATTTTGTGTAAGCTTGTTTTGTATAAACTAGTAACTGACTAAAAATGCCGCCCACTGTAACGCAAAAAAAGCCACCGCAGTGACTTTTTACACAAAGACTTTTTATACGTTATCGTTTAGCTATCATATAGTTAATTCACCGTAAAACCGATACGAGTGCTACTGGAATAAATTTTTCGTAGCCTCTGTCACGCTTACGAACAGCCAGCAAGAAAATTTTATAACAGTAGCACGTAACTACCAACGTATCGATTTTATGTAGAACTGCCTATAATATTCAAGATTAATGAGCGCCATTAATACTACGTACCATTTCTTCGACCATCTTTTTCGCATCACCAAAGATCATCATGGTTTTGTCCATATAGAATAAGCTGTTATCCAAACCTGCATAACCCGTATTCATCGAGCGCTTAATCACCATCACCGTTTGGGCTTTGCTGGCCTCTAGAATAGGCATCCCAAAGATTGGCGACGACGGATCATCTTTGGCAGAAGGGTTGACAACGTCATTTGCGCCGATAACCAACACTACGTCAGTACTGGCAAAGTCAGAGTTGATTTCATCCATCTCAAGAATATCATCGTAAGGCACATCCGCCTCGGCCAATAGGACGTTCATATGTCCCGGCATACGACCAGCAACCGGATGAATGGCAAAGCGTACATTGACGCCTTCTTCTTTTAACAGCTCATACAGCTCTTTGACCGCATTTTGTGCGCGGCCTTGCGCCATACCATAACCTGGGACAATCACCACGTTGCTGGCATTAGACATCAAGAACCCAGCATCTTCTGCTGAACCAGCTTTGTAGTTCTTTGGTGCGCCATCATCTGCGCCTGCGGCGACGGCTGACGTACCCATACCGCCGAACAAGACGTTGAGTAATGAGCGGTTCATGGCTTTACACATGATATAAGATAAGATTGCGCCTGACGAACCGACCAGCGAACCGGCGATAATCAGCATCGAGTTGCCAAGGGTAAAACCAATCCCTGCTGCTGCCCATCCTGAGAACGAGTTCAATAGGGATACAACCACTGGCATATCACCGCCACCGATTGGGGCAATCCACATCCAGCCAAAGATGACCGCAATCACGGCCATCGCATAGAATGCGGGTAATGAATCGGTAACGAAATAGACCCCACCAAAACCAATCATCGCAATAAATAGCAACGCTTGGACAGGTTTGACCCAGCCACCGACCAAGGTCTTCGCCCAGCTCTTCGCCGCCAATTTACCAAAGGCAAAGACCGACGCTGAAAAGGTAATCGCCCCGATGAAACAACCAATGAACAATTCGACGCGAGCAACTGCGCCATGCTGTTGCTCAGTATGCAATACCGTAGCCAAGGCAATCGCTACGGCTGCCAAACCAACGAATGAATGCATCAAAGCGACGGTTTCTGGCATTTGAGTCATGGCGACTGTCTTCGCTTTCCACATGCCGACAACAGCACCTAACACCATGGCACCAATAATCAACCACAGGACGGGGCCTTCTGCTAAGAAGAATGTCGTGGCGACAGCAATCGCCATGGCAACCATACCCAAGCGGTTACCACGAATCGCTGTCTTTGGGCTAGATAAACCACGCAGGGTTAAGACAAAAAGGATGGCGCCGACTAGATAAAACCAATCGGCATTAGCAGAAATCATATTGGTTAAATCACTCATGCGTCGCCTCCATTCTCAGTCGTCCCAGTTTCAAGTGTAGGTGCTTTTTTTACTTTAGGTTTAAACATCGCCAGCATGCGCTCGGTCACCGCAAAACCACCAAAGATATTGATACTGGCTAAAAATACCGCAAAGGCACCCAGCAAACTGGTCGGGGTAAATACCGACCCATCAATGGTGACGGTCTGTAGCATTGCTCCGACAATCACAATACTGGATAACGCATTGGTCACCGCCATCAGTGGCGTATGCAATGCTGGGGTCACGCCCCAAACGACGTAATATCCCACGAAAATAGCAAGTACAAATACGGTAAAAATCGCGACAAATGGGGTGCTACTCATGGCGGCACCAATGGGTGCTGCCGCTAAAATAGTGGCAATCATCTTATCCTCCTAAAAATTGTTTCGTGTCTGGCGAATGTATGACAATGAAATCGTTGAGACTCAAAGCTTAAAATATAAAGGGTAAGGCTTAGCGTTTAGCCAGACGTACTTGATTGTCATGGGTCACGGCTAATGCACCCTGAATCTCATCTTCCATGTCTAGGTTGAGTGCCAGTTGAGTTGCTGAGGCATCGTCTGTCGCGGCAGGCGCCATTAAGGTGGTGATAAAATTGACCAGGTTGTTGGCATATAAGTCTGAGGACTGTGCCGCCAGCATGGATGGAATGTTGGCTGCTCCGACGATACGTACACCGTTGCCGGTGGTGATGGTCTCGTCAGGGACGCTGCCTTCGACGTTGCCGCCGGTACCAGCAGCCATGTCAATCAGCACCGAACCTGCTTTCATTTTATCTAGCGTGGTTTTATGTACTAATCGTGGCGCTTGACGACCAGGGATTTGTGCCGTGGTGATGACGATATCGGCATTGCTTAAAGCTTTGTCGACGACAGCGGCTTGGTCTTTGACATATTGCTCTGATGGTGTCCAAGCATAGCCGCCTGTGGATTTAGCGGTCTCAGCTTCCTCGGCACTCATCGGTACATCAAGCCATTTACCCCCTAATGACTCTACTTGTTCGCGAGCGGTCGGACGCAAGTCGCTGGCTTCAACGACGGCGCCTAAACGTTTGGCGGTGGCAATGGCTTGTAGACCTGCCACACCAACGCCTAAGATGACCACTTTGGCAGGCTTAACGGTTCCCGCTGAGGTCATAAACATGGGAAACGGACGCGAGTATTCATTGGCGGCGAGCAATACCGCTTTATAACCGGCAAGGTTGGCTTGTGAGGATAAGACATCCATGTTCTGCGCCCGTGATAAGGTGCGCGGCAGCAGTTCCATGGCAAAGGCGGTTGCCCCTTTGGCCGCATAACTATCAAGTTGGGTGTTGCGATACGGGTCGAGCATGCCGATGACAATTTGACCAGAGGTTAGGCTATCCGTGACCGCTGTTGGTAGATCATTGACGGTGGTAATAATTTGCGACTGGGTGACGACCTCAGCGCTACTGTTAGCAATATCAGCTCCAGCCGCTTGATACAATTCATCAGCATAATACGCTGCTTGACCGGCACCTGTCTGGATGACAATCTCGAACCCAAGTTTACGTAATTTCTTTACTGCGTCTGGGGTGAGCGCGACCCGACTTTCATTTGCGCTATCTGCACTAATAACACCGATCTTCATACCGTCTCCTTACGTCTAATGACTATGCTTATGACTACTTTTTAACACCCTCAACTCACATCTAAAAAGTACAGGGGACAAAAAAACCTTTGGTCTCTGTTGGTTCAGGATTTAAGACCAAAGATTATCAAATTAATAAATGATAGCGACTTTGCCATCACGCCTTTTTATTATAAAGATATCATCCGCTAACTTTCATTGCCTAATGATGACCCACAAGTAAAATAAAAAGTTGGGTACTTACACCATCCCCATAACTTTTATTGTTATATTAAAAACTTTTGTTTTTCATAACTCATTTAATTCCTGTAAGCTGCTAGCATATAAATATACTCGCAAAATTTACAATACTGACATATTTATATGCTAATAATTGAAATTACAAAACGGTTATCACTAAGTCAAGGTAAACTTGTAGATGACCTATAATAAGCAGGTTGGACACTATATAGTGATAGTTATTGATTCATTATAATAAGGAATAACGATGTATTTTTTACTCTCCCCTGCCAAATCTCTAAATGAGACAGAGGCTATCCCTGTAAATCTAGGTAACTACTATAGTCAGCCTGAGCTGATTGAACACTCGCAAACCCTGATGAAAAACTTGAAATCGAAAGAACCGATTGACTTACAAGAGCTCATGAGCATTTCTGATGATTTAGCCCAGCTCAATGCCAAGCGTAATCAAGACTGGGCTTGGAGTGATAATGAACCCTTCACGGACGATGCTTCTGGTAATACCGCCAAAGCTGCGGGGTATTTGTTTGATGGCGATGTCTATACAGGTCTTGATATGTATGGCATGGATAAGGACACGGCTATTTACGTCAATGAGCATTTGGGGATTCTGTCAGGGCTGTATGGTGTGCTCAAACCGCTCGATTTAATACAGCCGTATCGACTTGAGATGGGCACCAATCTCAAAAATGAGCGTGGGGATAATCTATATGAATTTTGGGGTGAAGAAGTAACCAATACTATCAATTCGCGCATGGCTATGGCTGATAGCGATGATAAAGTACTGGTAAATTTAGCTTCTAACGAGTATTTTAAATCTGTAAAGAAAAAGGCGCTACATGCAGAAATTATCACGCCACGGTTTGAAGATGAAAAAAATGGCACGTATAAAGTAATTAGCTTTTATGCCAAAAAAGCACGTGGACTGATGGTGAAATATGCCGCTGATAATAAGCTGACCAAGACAGAGCAGCTTAAGAAGTTTGATTTGGCAGGATATTATTATTGTGCGGAGGCGTCTGATGATAAAACGTGGACGTTTAGACGCGATGAAGCGAATCAGTATAGTTAAAATACTTTAAAAACGCTACGATACTGCGGGTATAGTTTTTTTGCAGCCTCTGTCTGCGTAGGCACAGCAACCAAGAAAAAACGGTACCTGCATACGTGATGTAGCGATATTGCTTCTCCCTGACTATAGTTTTTAAAAGATAGATCTAATTTGCATAAAAAACCCCGATAAGCCAAAGCCTATCGGGGTTTTATTTAAACTAGGTTTAACAAGCATTTATGGTTTGACTAAAGCAGTACGATTAGGCGACCGAGTAAAGATTGTACATCACGTACATCGAACGAGGTCAACAACATCGTACAAATTCAGTCGAGGCATAAACTACATCATGCCGCCCATTCCACCCATACCGCCCATTCCACCAGCACCGCCGCCCATAGCAGCCATACCGTCATCACTTTGCGGTAAATCAGTAATCATGACTTCAGTAGTAAGCATGAGGCCGGCTACAGATGCCGCGTTTTCTAGCGCTGAACGAGCTACTTTTGCTGGGTCAAGAATACCCATGTCAAGCATATCGCCGTATTCGCCAGAAGCCGCGTTGTAACCATAGTTGCCGCTACCACTCTTCACTTCGTTAACCACAACTGACGCTTCTTCGCCTGAGTTGGTCACGATTTGACGCAGTGGTGCTTCCATCGCGCGACGTAAGATATTGATACCGGCGTTTTGGTCGTCGTTATCACCACGTAGCTCAGACAATGCATTCATCGCACGAACTAGCGCAACACCACCACCAGGCACAACGCCTTCTTCGACCGCTGCACGAGTCGCATGTAGCGCATCATCAACACGATCTTTTTTCTCTTTCATTTCAGTTTCAGTCGCCGCGCCAACTTTGATAACGGCAACGCCGCCAGCCAGTTTCGCCATACGCTCTTGAAGCTTTTCTTTATCGTAGTCAGACGTTGATTCTTCAACTTGACGTTTGATAGATTCAACACGGTTTTCGATATCAGCGGTGTTACCAGCGCCATCAACGATAACGGTATTTTCTTTACCAACAGTGACTTTCTTAGCCGTACCCAATTGCTCAAGGGTTGCAGCCTCAAGGCTCAGGCCAATCTCTTCAGAGATAACCGTACCGCCAGTCAAGGTTGCGATATCTTCTAGCATGGCTTTACGGCGATCGCCAAAACCTGGTGCTTTTACCGCACAAGTTTTTAAGCCACCACGCATGTTGTTTACAACCAAAGTAGCTAATGCTTCGTTTTCGACGTCTTCAGCAATGATTAGCAATGGCTTGCTCTGCTGCATCACTTGCTCAAGCAGTGGCACGATTTCACGGATATTGCTGATTTTTTTGTCAACCAATAAGATATATGGGTTTTCAAATTCAGCGGTTAAGCTGTCTTGCTTATTAGCAAAGTAAGGGCTGATATAACCACGGTCAAACTGCATACCTTCTACAACTTCTAAGGTATCTTCAAAGCTTGAACCTTCTTCCACGGTAATCACACCTTGCTTACCGACTTTTTGCATCGCTTGGGCAATCAGCTCACCGATTTTGGTGTCTGAGTTGGCAGAGATAGAACCTACTTGAGCGATTGCTTTTGAATCGTCCGCTGGGGTCGATAATTCATGGATTTGCTCAACCGCTGCACGAACGGCTTTATCGATGCCGCGTTTTAGATCCATCGGGTTCATGCCAGCAGCAACTGATTTCATGCCTTCTTGCAAGATTGATTGCGCCAATACGGTCGCTGTGGTTGTACCATCACCAGCAACATCGTTGGTGCGGCTAGCAACTTCACGAACCAATTGCGCGCCCATGTTTTCAAACTTGTTTTCAAGTTCGATTTCTTTGGCAACCGAAACACCATCTTTAGTGATGGTTGGCGCGCCAAAAGATTTATCAATTACCACGTTACGACCTTTAGGGCCTAACGTTACTTTTACCGCGTTTGCTAGAACGTTTACGCCGTCCATCATTTGTTTACGGGCATCAATGCCGAATTTTACGTCTTTTGCCATGTTAAATTACTCCACTATTATAAGTATGAGAATGCAATTGAATGAGTTGATTTAGTATTGTTATAAATATGCTGAGTATAGAAACACTCAAAAAGGACTAGCCTTCTAGCACACCCAATACATCAGCTTCTTTCATAATAAGTAGCTCTTCGCCGTCAACTTTCACGGTTTGACCAGCATATTGACCGAACAAAACTTTGTCGCCAGCTTTTACATCTAACGCGCGAGTTTCACCGTTGTCACGAATCTGACCGTTACCAGTTGCGAGCACTTCACCTTGTGAAGGCTTTTCTTGCGCAGAACCAGGAAGCAAGATACCACCAGCCGTTTTTGTTTCTTCTTCTATGCGGCGGACAACAATACGATCATGTAAAGGACGAATATTCATCAATATGTCTCCAATAAGTTAATTGTTTAAATGAAAAATTTATTTGGTTTGATTGTCTCAATACTTATCTTTTAAAAGCTGTTTTCTAGAAACCTTGTAATAAAGATAAGCGTCGAGCTTGTTTCAAAAAGTGGGGGCATGGACAGTACGCTTCAAGTGTAAAGCCCAAAAATTTACAAGAATTTTTCAATTGATAGCATGTTTATCTGTAAGCGAGACGAGATTGCTTACAAGGTCCAAAAATAGAGCCATTAATGCGCGTATACAATCCATCATAAGACTATATAAGAAATAGCGCTATTGACTCTACATATCAGCTATTTTACTCGCTGTTTTTTACTCAATTTACAGCAAGTTACTCAGAGTAATAGCGGTATCTCGTTCAGTAACATCAGCTACAAGAGCCACACGTCAGCGTATGGCTCTCCTCTTGAAAATGTAACATTGTATAACCATTATAGTCTGTGAGACCATAACAACACTTATAAAACAATCGTTACTACCATTCAAAATTATCTTATAGGCTATCTATATACTGGTAAGCTATTTATCTAAATTGTTTAAGGAATATCCATGAGTTTTTTATCAATGAAGCAAAAATCAATCAGTGCTGACTCTAATAACACCAAGCCTTATAAATCTAAATTTTTAACCGCTTTAACCACTGGCGCCAGCATTGCTGCTATCGGAGTTTTGAGTATGACCGCACCTACCCTTGCCAGCGCAAAAAACATTGAACCTTCAAGCGCCAACTATAGCTTTACCGTCGAAGATAAATATAAAGGTATTGCCACGCGTACCTTAAACAAATCAGGTAATACCTGGAAATATAATGTCAATGCACGTGTGGCAGGTGTCGCAACGGCGTCACAAAACAGCACCTTTACCATAAATGGTAATAATGTTAGCCCAACCCAAGCCAGTACCACTTATAAACTATTGGGTATCGGTCGAACCCATAAACTGGACTTTAACCCGAGTAGCAAAAAAGTCGTGAGTAACTATAAAGGCAAATCGACTACCATGAATATGGCGCAACAAGCCTTTGATGACTTGAGTTTAGAAGTACAAATTCGCCAAGATTTATTGAATGGTAAATTCTCTGGTAATTACTACATGGCGAAAAAAGACAAAATTGAGAAAACACCCTTTAAAAAATCGGGTAATACTAAAATTACCGTACCAGCAGGAACATTTGATACCGTGCGTGTCGACCGCATCCATGATGACAACAGCCGCTCTACCAGTTTTTGGCTGGCACCAAGCTTAGATTACTTACCCGTTAAAGTCAGCCAAATTAATGATGGCAAAAAAATGGATCTAGAATTAACCAAGCTTAATTAATAGACCTGTCTGTAAAAAGCAGGATATCTAAAAATGCATTTCATGATAAAAAGCGGCGCTCTAATTAGAGCGCCGCTTTTTTATTTTAATATTATTTATGAGTAGTGAATGAAACCGCTAACGTGAACGCGGTTGTTTGACGACGTTATTCATCGACGGCAGACGCTTCAATAAAACAAACAACCAGACATTGATGGCAAACAATAGAAGGAAGTCCAGCAGATAAACCACTATCTCAGCCCAACTACTGCCATAAGCACGGGTAAACAGTACCACACCACTCGCACCCAAATAAACCAAGGTAAACATACTGCCTATCAATAGCCCATAGGGCGAACGTCCACGTAATATCGACGGCGTTAAGACAAACGCTGGTACCAACCATAGCGCTTGCCAAGCGATGCCGCCCACTATATCTGGGCTGCTAGTATTAAAAATGTTTATTAAAATAGGCAGAGCTATTAATCTAAAAGCCAGCCAGACCAACCAAGTGACCATTAAACGCTGGCGGATGGGCGCGATAGGCTTACTGGGTTTAACGAGTTTGCCAGTGTTGGTAGCAGGTGTTTGATCGGAACGATCAGAAGTATTTGGCATGAGAGAGCTATCTTTCCTTATCAATAAAACTGCTTAGCGCCAATTTGCTTGGACTAACGCTTTGGCACTAATGGCTAAGCGACGCCCTTGAGCAATGGCCAGTTCACGCTCATCAGCAGACACCGCCTGATCATGTGCAGCACCGCTGACGTGGCTTGCCCCATAAGGCGATCCACCACGACTGGTACGATTGAGTGCGGGCTCAGCATATGGCACACCCACAATCATCATGCCGTGGTGCAATAGTGGCATCATCATCGTTAGTAGCGTCGTCTCTTGTCCACCATGCATCGAACCGGTGGCAGTAAATACAGCGGCGGGTTTATTTTGTAAATTACCGGCCAGCCACAATGTGACTGTATTGTCCCAAAAATACTTCATAGGTGCAGCCATGTTGCCAAAGTGCGTCGGACTACCAAGTGCTAAACCTAGACAGTCTTTTAAATCATCCATGGTGCAATATAAGTCGCCTTCATCAGGGATACTTGGCTTACTCGCGGTGGTTTCGGGCGCTACCGTCGGCACCGTACGAATACGAGCTGTCATGCCAGCATCTTCAATTCCTTGAGCGATAGCATAGGCTAATGTTTTTGTCGTACCATAATTTGAATAATAGAGCACCAAAACATAAGGGGCGGTCTGACTCATTAGCAAAACTTCCTCATAAAATTATTAACATAGTTTTCTGCAGCAACCTCTATGTCTTTGAGTCTTTGACGATGCCATAAACTTCAAGACACTACCTGTATCTGACAATTAGCTAGCAGCGTAGATATATGGGCACATTATGCCCGAGTCGTTCACTGACATGCAAACTGCCGCGCTATATATTATAGCGACTAACACTCTGTAAGCGATATCGCTATGCAATTCGACACAATTAAATGGCAGATGATAACGGCATATTTTTGTTACACTACTGTCACTCTAATACCTGCTAAATGGTCAATATGGAAAATCTATCTAAAAAAATCCCGTTTTTACAACAACGCTGGTTTCAGTTTTTACGATTCTTAGCTAGGCACTTTTTGGAAGACAATTGCCAACAAAAAGCCGCCTCGCTAACCTACACCACCATGCTATCGATTGTTCCTATATTGACCGTACTACTGATGATCCTTTCATCAGTACCAGCACTCGCTTCTGTCAGGGCACAGATTTATGAGGTAATCTATAATAACTTGCTGCCACAATCTAGTCTGCAAGTCAGTGAGTACATCAATAACTTCGCTGAAAAATCGTCTAACCTAACCATCATTGGTGCGATGGTGTTGTTTTTTACCACTATTATGACCTTGACGACCATTGAGCGTGCTTTTAACCAAATCTGGCGAGTAGAAGACCGTTCGGGTGGTATCAAAAGCATGCTGCGCTACTGGACTATCGTTACTTTAGGGCCACTGGTGTTAGGTACAGCATTCATCGCCTCCAGTGCGGTACAAAGCTTAAGCTTTTTAAATCAACAAATCGCAGGCTACGGTATTGATTGGTCTTTTTGGGTACAAGCAGTATCGATTGGTATCACCGTCGCTGGATTTATTGGCATGTATTGGTTTATCCCTAAAGCACGCGTACCCGTAAAAAATGCTGCGATCGCTGGATTATTTGTCGCCATTGTATTTGAGCTGATGAAGCATCTGTTTGGTACGGTAATGGCCAACTTTACCAGTTATGAAGCTATTTACGGGGCTTTTGCCGCGCTGCCCATATTTTTATTATGGATTTATTTATCATGGAATCTTATTCTATTGGGCGTTGAAATTAGCTATACCCTCACTATTTTTGAAACTGAAGAGGTCTATCCTCGCCACCCATTACTCAGCTTATTAGACATGCTAAACCTACTGTACACCCATCATCTAAAAGGTGAGGCTGTCAGCGAACCAGCACTGCGTAGTGTATTGGGGCGCAAAGAGCTGCCGAAGTGGTATACCTATATTAACTACCTACAAGACAGCAATCTCATTACCATGACTGAAAATGATGATTATGTCCTCAAAAAAGACTTAGGCAATATGACCTTATGGGATTTTTATCGCACCCTACCCTATCCTCTACCGATTAAGGATGAACTTGATGAGATGAATCCCGAAGACCAAAAACCTTGGCTCAGTTTATTGATCAATCGGTTTGAAAATACGGAAGCCTACGCTAAAGAGCAATTAAATATCCCATTGAATACTATTTTTGCCAATAGTGAACCACGTAAAAAACCAGACGATGAAAAATTGGGTTTTGGCAAACATGGTAAATCAAAATTTTTTAGAAATTCTGGTTTAGCGACACCCAGTCATTTGTCTAAAAACCATTTAGAGACAGATAACCACACACCGCGCTTTGATCCCATGACTTATGATAAAGACAGCGACATAGAGTGCGATGATCGCAACAATGAAATCATTATTCCTCAAGATATCGGTGATGACTCTCATGCAAATCACCATAGAGTAAATAACAAAGACGCTATCATTACTGAGGCAGATAACCCAAAAGCGCACTAAGGCGTTAGAGATTAATTAAACTATAACGCATAACAAATAGTTTATCATAAGTACAAAAAATAAAATTATTGTTATAAACAACACAAATATCGTACATAATATTAACATAGCTGTTATATTGCCCCACACTATATTAGGGCGTGTTGAACATTCATAATTTCAGCCAGATATAAGCGCAAGCGAGAGCGACCGTATTCTCATAACTCTGCTTGAGCTTATCAAATCTGGTGGCAACTGCCC